>DPMX01000253.1 GCA_003540955.1 Gammaproteobacteria bacterium | reverse complement strand
AATTATCTTTGCCGGAAACAAGGGCGGATATGGTCGCACTGTTGTTATTCAGCATGGTGAATCGTATAGCACGCTATTTGCACATATGTCCCGCATATCTCGCGGCGTCAAAAATGGCACCAGGATTAAACAAGGTCAAACCATAGGCTACGTCGGAAAAACTGGGCTTGCTACTGGGCCACACCTACATTACGAGTTTCGCATTAACGGCGTGCATCGGAACCCACTGAAAGTTAGGTTACCAGAGGCGTTACCGCTCGAAAAAAAATATATCGCAGATTTCCGTTCAAGAACTGAGCCGTTACTAACTCGACTCGACGAGCTTAGTGATGTCGCGAAATCGAATAATTTGGTGGCAGACGCTGACCCGCAAATTAAGCAAGCGTCATCAACTCCGACGCGTTCTAAAACGCAATAACCTAAACGGCAAATCGAAAACTTCGGATGAGCCTATATATTGGCCTCATGTCTGGAACAAGCATGGACGGGGTAGATGCCACCCTGGTTCAATTCAGTGACCAGAAGATCTCAGTTATCCAATCATGCACGACACCATACCCAGGCAAGCTTCGAGCTCAGCTTGGGAAAGCTATAGCACCAGGTGCCAGGCTTTCGCTTCATGACATCGGCACGTTCAATGTATCGATAGGGCGCGCATTCGCGAAGGCCGCACAGGCGATACTAAAGCAAACCGAGACACAAGCTTCCCAAGTGGTCGCGATCGGCAGTCACGGACAGACATTAAGACACAGCCCGGAATCAGATCCTCCGTACAGCATACAACTGGGTGATCCCGCAACTATTGCATACCGCACGTCCATTACAACGGTAGCCGATTTTCGAGCTATCGATATCGCATCCGGGGGCCAGGGTGCTCCGCTTGTACCAGCGTTTCATGACGCCTGGTTTCGGGTAGCAGGAAAAGACATCGTCATCGTAAACATTGGCGGTATTGCCAATATTACTGCGCTGCCGGCAAAACCCAGCGACCCGATAGCGGGTTTCGATGCCGGACCGGGAAATTGCCTTTTGGATGACTGGATATCAAAAGTTCGACAACTTTCCTGCGATCAAGATGGACTATGGGCGGCATCCGGGAGCGTATGCGACCGCCTGTTGGGACGGCTAATGAAAGATAAACATATTCTACGAACGCCACCAAAGAGTACCGGGCGCGAGTATTTTAATCTCAAGTTTCTAGAGGACATTTTAGAGCAAACGGGGACTCTCAACCTAAAACCTGAGGACATTCAAGCAACCTTGCTTGAATATACCGTCACGTCTATCGTCCACGGCATACAGCAAACCGGCATTTCTGCGAAACAGGTTTATGTGTGCGGGGGCGGGGCCCAGAATGGAATGTTAATGAGCCGTCTTCGCGCGTCCTTACCTGGATCGTCGGTAACCTCAACAGCGGAACGCGACATCGAACCGGGCGCTGTCGAAGCCGTGGCATTCGCCTGGCTCGCAAGACAACGACTGAATTTAAGACCCGTTCGAGTTACTACTGGGCCCCGTACGCTAAATCACATCCTCGGGACAGTATGCGTGCCGACAATTTAGGCAATATTGGTTTGCTATCTACGCGAGGAGAAACGCCACTTCTTCGACGACGAACTAACCCTCCACCCAGTTTTAGTGGTTTGGACGCGATAATAGAATTACACCGAGAACGAAGATCCACATCCGCACGTTGTTTGCGCGTTAGGGTTGCGGATGACAAACTGTGCCCCTTCCAACCCCTCACTGTAGTCGATTTCGGCGCCCATTAAATATTGAATACTCATTGGGTCAATGAGTAATTTGACTCCACCATTTGTCACAATAGTATCACCGTCTCCTTCTTTTTCATCGAAAGTGAAACCATATTGGAAGCCCGAACAGCCGCCTCCAGAAATAAAAACCCGAAGATGCAGGGAATCATCGCCCTCTTCTTCAATCAACGTTTTTACTTTTTGGGCCGCCGAATCGGTGAATACTAGCGGTGCTTCAACTGAAATTTCCGTGCTACTCATACTTGGCTCTCTTTGCTGATCTAAATCAACTTCAAATCTAAAGTGTTCGATTACTCACTCGATAGGTTCCGAAACGCCGTGACTCAACGCCAATGGCGGACTTCCTTCTTCCGAAATTCGAAGCAAGTTCCCATTAACTTCAGCGCCCATTGCCATCTCTATGAGGCCGTAATAAACATTCCCTTCGACTCTAGCGCTTGACGCTAGTTCCACATGCTCGCGCGCGTGAACGTCGCCTTTCACAACGCCATTCAATATGATGAACGGTACTTTCACTTCGCCCTCTATCGTACCTCGATCGCTGAGAGTGAGCATCGCATTGCCGTCCTCATCTGCCAGCACATTGCCTTTCACGACACCATCGATATGCAGGCCGCCACTGAATCGAAAATCTCCGATAATCTGAGAATTCTGCCCAATCAATGAATCGACTGACGTGGGTTTGCGTTTTTTACTCTTCCGTAGCATTTCGATCTTCCGCTTAATTGATTATCTTCGTCCAGCCGTAGCTTTTATTGAAAGAACTCCTTTTGCGGCTGCCCTCGTATACTGCAACATATCCTTCTTGTGGCGCAAAATTGGCGG
>DPMX01000313.1 GCA_003540955.1 Gammaproteobacteria bacterium | reverse complement strand
TTGAATTACTTAGTCCTGTTTACTCAGCAACACACTTTTAGCAGCCAGTTCTGCAATACGATCCCTACCATATCCCAAGATGTTAACAAGGATATCAGCGTTGTGTTCACCAAGATTCGGAACCGCACTTGGCGTATACTCCGATTGCTCAGAAAATCTTAAAGGAAATCCCGGAAGTTGCAACTTCCCGATAACCGGATCGTGTACCGTTCGGATCGCGCCCCGTCCACGATAATACTCGTGATCGATCGTGTCTTGTGGGCTTAATACTGGAGCACTGGGTACACGATATTCCTCTAGACAAGCCCAAGCGTCAATATCCGACGCAAACGTCTGCAACCACGTTTCGATTATTGGTATCAGTTCCGCCTGATTTTTCGCGCGCAAATCCTGATCGGCAAACCGTACATCGTTCGTTAAATCTGGCCGCCCCATCGCCTTGCACAAACCGGGCCACTGATTCTGCAACACTAGCAATACTATATAACCTTCAGCTGATTTATACACGCCACAAGGGCACACCAAAGCGTGATGCTCACCGACACGCGTCGGCACATAAGCGCCGTCGGATGCTTGATAACCCTGAACCGTGATCTCGTTCATATGATAAAGCGCATCGATCATAGAGATATCAAGGTACTGTCCTCTACCGGTCTTCTCGCGATAATAAAGAGCGTAGCCGATAGCTGAGAACGCATGCACGCCAGCATTAGAGTCAGCGATGCCAATCCCCACCGGGTGTGGCTTTCCGTCCTTCGGGCCAGTCATATGCATGACCCCCGTGAATGCTTGCGCGATCCAATCGTACCCAGTTTTGGCTGCATACGGACTGTCTCGACCGAAGGCCGAGACCGAAGCGACAATAACTTTCGGATTAATCTTGATTAAAGATCTGTAATCAAGCTTACGTTTGTCCGCGACACGCTTGCTGAAATTCTCCACTACAACATCGCACTCGGCAACAAGCCCATCGATGATGGTTTGTGATTCTGGTTTTGACAGATCAAGACAGAGACTTTTCTTGCCTAGATTTTGTTGAATGAAGTAGGCGCTACGGCCGTTCTTAATAACGGGTAATATACGAGTCGGATCACCGTTTGGCCCTTGCTCTACCTTAATTATCTCTGCGCCCATCTCGGCCATCAACCGAGTGACCACTGGCCCAGCCAGGTACTGAGTGAAATCGAGGACCCGTACGCCGTCTAAAATCATGTTCTGCAGCGTTAATTACGCCTCCATTGCAGCAATTAAGTCTGCTCTCGATCAAGAGCGCTATTCAGCCCTTCGGAATTAGAGTATTTCGCCTGTCTTTCCGCGAGTTCCTTGCCCTCGGCTCTGGCTTGTATGACATGCCATAATAGCCAACTCAATACACCACAATATGTGAAAAATAGTTCGCTGCCGACGAAGGGATATATTGGACCGATACTCGTCAGATCAACGTTCCAAGACTCGATGTTTGCATTCATTACGCAACTCCTAACAGTACTATTTTACCGCTTCGCGTTCTGCTGTTGCCACAGCGGCGTTATCTTGCGCAACCTTATTATTTTCAACGATATCAAGGCCGGCAAGTTCGACCTCGTCAGGAACCCGCAAACGCCCCATATGTCGCAAGGCCCCGGCCGCGACGTACCCCGGAGCAAATCCAAGAATCATAAACATGATTAAGGCCCCTAGAAACTGTCCCCAAGGGGTTATGGTCGCATAGTCGGCATGCATCGAAGAGGGATAGCCCCATAACACAAACCCTGCAACCACGACCCCGTAGAATCCCGCGTAACCATGAATAGCTACCGCGCCTACCGCATCATCTATTAGAAACCGCCGTTCGACCCAGTGGTGCATTTTGTAGGCAACTACCGCGGCTCCACCACCAATCAGCATGGATTGGATCGGATGGTAAAGATCGTTCCCGGCTGACGCACCGATCACTCCCGCGAGCCCGAGCGAATAGGTCCAAAACGGATCTCCTTTAGAAAGAAGATAGCCGACCATGAGTCCACCGGACAGGGACATAAGGAAATTAAAGGTGATCGCTGAAGTCGACGTTGGAGTCACATAGATGGTCGTCGTCGAAAAAAGAGGTTGACCCGCTTCACCAACATTAACGAGCGGTATATTGCACGCTGCATAGAATCCCCAGAACCCCGTGTAGATCAAAAATAAACCAACCGTAACCAACCACGGATTGTGTGGCCGAATGGATCGGGGTGTACCATCAGGCGCAAACTTGCCAATACGCGCACCGAGCTGAAAAAGCACACCTAGTGCAAAACCGCCGGCAATCGCATGAATAACGCCTGATGCGTACGCGTCGTGATAGCCCAGCTTTTGCACCATCCAACCATTCTCAGACCAACCCCAGGCGGCGGCGAGTATCCAACAGAAGGACCCAACTAGGATCGCGAGGAACCAAAATGCACTGGATCGTATACGCTCGATCACAGCGCCCGAGACTATAGACCCTGCAGTCCATGAGAATAAGAGGAAGGCAGCCCAAAAAACACCATTGATATTTGCCCAGCTTGCGGTGTCGAAGGAAGTTAAATTTCCTTGTACAGGCGTGCCGCCCTTGTGCGGCGCCATCAACTCACTCCATGGAGTCGCCCAAGGCGCGTCCTTCAGTCCACCCGGAATTATTCCCGGGCCGTTTTGAAATGCCCAATATACCCACCAACCAAAATAGTAGAACGTGACCGTTATTAAGGGGATCAACATTGTATTCTTCATTAACGTATGCAACATGTGCTTCCTGCGAGATGCCCCTACTTCATACATACAAAAACCAACGTGGATTAGGAACATCAGCACGACCGTGATCCAATAGTAGACCTCGGTAAAAATAACCGTAAGCGCTATAAGTTGGTCTTCCATCTCAATTCCCTCTACCCGTCAAAGGCTCATCGCTCACTTATCGTTATTATTTTGCTCTCTATTGGAGAGTGCCGTTCTCAGAGCAGAACTGTCAAGTAAGCAACGTCATAAAATACAAGAGAGATGTTTGTTTTTAGTTATCTCAGATCAACTCGTGTCAGCGAGTGCAACAGACCACTCTGGAACGAATTTTAATACGGATACCGGCGCGCTCAATTTGGAATTAAACATCAAGTTATGCCAATACGTGGCCTGATAATATGCGTCCTCTATGGGGAGCGATTGCACAACGCACGGAATGGTATAGCGTTGATTTGCCTGCCGGTAATCCAGTATGCATCGGCCGACACCCAAAATTGCCCTTGCCGTCGGCGCCTCGCTATTAAACAAGGCCGTCAGCGAATCCGAAAATTCCCGCGGATACTGATAATAGACCGTTTGTAACATCCCAATTGCAGCTTCGTAACGCTCAAGGGGCTCGGCCATACGCTTCACAATTTGCTTAAATTGCGAGATAACGTGCGACGGATCAGCTTTAACAAGTACCGTCACGATAGTTCCGAGTCGTTGACCGCCTGGTAACTCAACGTGCGGACACATACCGGCGCTCGGGCGACCATCGCCGCGACGCACAACATGTTGGCGTAGACGACACTGCCATCCGACAAAACTATGGCCAATATCAGACCAGTGGTCACTCTTGATCGGCCCACTATCACTCTTGGACATACATATTGCCCGGGAATTGTGGCAAGTGGTCGCTGATCTCATAATAAGGCGCCTTATCTTTTACGTAGATATGCCCAGCACCCTGCAAACCCACCGTCTGATCAAGTGCCCCAGCCGCAATACTTACCGTTGTGGCTGCTACTGACTCCCAAAATAGATTACCACCACATTTTATACAAAAGCCCCGACGAGCAACCGGCGACGCGCTATACCACCGTAGGGTGTCCTGTTTCGTCAATGTCAGCTTGGAAAATTCGGTAGCAGAGTATGCAGCGATAGCGCCATGGCCGAAACGACATTGGCGACAGTGACAATACACTATGTCGCGAAGTCCTTGGCCAGTAAAGCATACCCCACCACACAAGCAACTACCCTTGAATTCGATTGGCCGGAGATCTAACTCTGCCATATTCTTCACCCAATTGGCGCTCGTCGCGTCGTTCGTTACTATAGGTCAATGTTACTTAACCTGTCACCGCAAGCAATCACAAACTTCCATGCTGATGGTTTTGTCGCATTTGAACGTATCATCGATAAAGACACCGTGACGCTGCTGCGCGAGCGCTACGATTTTCTCTTCGCAGGCGTTTTCGAAACTGGGCTAGAACCAGATGAAGTGAATTGGCACCAAGATCGCGATAGCCCCGACACGACACGCCAGATCTGTAACGGATGGAAAAGCGACCGCTACGTTGCGCAAGTGGTTCTGCACAGCGAGGTCGGCAGGGCTTGCGCTACTCTAGGTGGTTGGGCGGGGGCTCGAATCAATCAAGACAACCTATTTTGGAAGCCGCCTGGCGGATCCGCAGTTGGATTCCACCAGGACTCGGCATACGAACACTGGGTAATTCCGACTGACATGGTGAGTTGCTGGATCGCGCTTGATGATACCGAAACCAATGGCGGTTCAGTCACATATATCCGGGGCTCACATAAATGGGGTGAAAGCGCAGTAGCTGAAAATTTTCACGCACCCCGGGAACCATTGAGAGAGATGCATGATGCAGCGAGACGCGCTGGTATAACCCAACCGGAGCAGGTCGAACTCGTCGTTCCCGCCGGCGGCGGCGCATTCCACCATGGATGGATTTGGCACGGATCTGGGATAAACAATAGATCGATCCCCCGACGCTCTATCGTCGCCCATTGCATGGGCTCAGAAACCCGTTATCACCCGCGCAACATCGGGCCGATCTACAGCCGCTATAAGCGATTTGGAGATGAAGAAATGGATGAATCGTTTTTCCCTATTTTGTGGCGCGACGACGGTTATCGCTCACCACACCTTGACCGGTACATCAAGCGCGAAATAGGTTGGGGCGGCTCGTAAATTGGCGGTAACGATTGCTACATCGCACTCACCCTGAAGCTATGGACCCCCACTACACGATATTTGGTAGTCCCAGAAGTCTGTTCACTCGCAAACTTGAGGCCGCGATGCAGTTTTACAACGCGCCTTACTCCATAGAAAAAAAGCGTGACGACAATCGGGAGATAATCGAAAAACGAGCTGGAACACGCCAAATCCCAGTTCTAAAAACACCGGAAAACTGGATGTTAGCCGACACGACGCCGGTACTTATGCTACTCGATTCACGCTTTATTCAGCGGCGGTTGTTCCCGACAGGACCGCTTGGTGTGTTGGTGCATATCGTTGAAGAAGTATTAGACGAATGGGTGGCTAGAGTGATGGTGCACTACCGATGGCATCACGACATGAATACTCGCGTCGTAATTAGCGAAATACTCGATCGGGAAGTGTCGATTCGAGAAGCTCGAAAAACCACGCTAGCACAATGGGGGCTACGCGCGTGTCGCGCAACTGGTACGGAAAATCCAACACAGCAAGCCGCTGCTGAGCGCGAGTATATAGACATGCTAAGCACTCTCAACAACCAGCTAAGCGACACCGCATATAGTCTAGGTAGCCGCCCATGCGCTGTTGACGCCGCATTAATCGGCGGACTTCGAGGGCACACTAATCGCGATCCTTTACCTAACCTTAGTGAGTTCTCGCACGTATTGGAATGGAATGGGCATTCGCCCACATACTCCGAATGCGATGGAGAATGGGCAGACTTTCCTAACAGTACGCCATTCGCCGACCATATCCTCAAACTCGCCCGCACGGAATACAAACCATTTATTCTTGGGAATCAAACAGCTTTGGCCAACGGGGAAAAAACCTTCGTGGCCGATACCTACGGTGAGCCCGTTCGTTATCTTTGCCGCCCGTACCCTGAGCGATCTCGGCGAATGGTAGCTAGACGCATCAGCAACCTAACCCCGAACGAACGTCGGCAGGTAGCCGAGTGGCTTGAGGGAAAAGGATTGCGAGAATGTTTTAGTGTCTAGGTCGTAATTGTCCAGCGGATTAAGCTCTTTTTGACTTCGGTTCCGTTTTTTTTGTCTTAGCCGAGGGTTTTACAACTCTCCGGCGTTTTTCTTTAAGTGTTTTATCAGTCGCCTTTTTTTTATCAACTTTTTTTGTCGTCCGCGCGACACTCAACACATCCAACTCTCTCGCCCGACAGCGCTCTGCCGCACGTTTGGCATTTTCTGGTTTTTTATAGACTTTCTGATCGAAAATCTTGAGTGGTTTCGCCCTATCTGCACAGAGTTGACCCACACACCACTCTTTACCTGGAGTCACCTCAATCGCAACGTAAAAACCTGGGATTGGACCAGTCCGATAGTTATTCAACGCAAACAGAACTTCAGCGAGATCGCTTAACTTCTCCAGATCTAATCCAGCGATCAATCGACCCTCTATTTCCGACATCGGTTCCGCACTGGTCGGCACCTGATGTTTTCCCGGTGCCGCGGCGGCGGCGGGCATACGAGAACTTCGGGATTTATCGCGAGGGCTCATATCGGCTCCAGGATCGGTTAGTAAACACTCAAGTACTTTTACACTAACCCCACACTCAGAATCTTCGATTAGTTAAGGCAAACTTCCTTGCTTTAAAAATCCCTTGATCACGTTCTCCATTAGTTTAGAAACATTGTTTTGGTAGTTATTGTGCGACAAACTACCACACCACGCGAGGGAGCCAGGGGCAAATACAGCACCGTCATTCGGAGTCTTGTAGTAGATCATATCTGCTCGGATCATCGGGTTCTCATCACCGCCACCGTAGTAGCCCCGAACAATGAAGTGGATCTCTTCGTTCACCTGCATCATGAGATCGGTATGCCCCTCCGAACGGGCTAGTAAATAAGCCTGGTGAGGAGTACCAAACTCAAGATCATAACGATCGAGCTCAAGTCCGGCGGCACCGCCACCGACAAGCCCAAAATCACCGATGATTTCGTCTTCCTTTATTCCTTTGAACATCCATTTACATTCTGGCAGTAAGGAGTCTGGTTCGCGTCGATAATAGGATGACACATCAAACCCATAGGCCGTAAAAGTCAGCCCACAAGTTTTGCTAGGGATCCTACCCCGTGCCCGCCACATACCGCCATACTTCCCGTCGAAGGCATTGTTATATTCACCCGGATTCGCTGTCCACGCGCGGGTGCCCGCCTCGCCTTTACGAACCTCGATGATATTGCTGTTATCCGGGTGATATTGGCTAGCCCAGTAGAATCCATCAGCGCCGAGATATAGCCAGCGCCCACCTTGTTGCTGATACGCCTCATAGGCATCGATCATCTTTTCCGAAGAATATTCTGGGTGCGAACCAGTCAGCACCACGCGGTATTTATCTAGCAACTCAACACCTTCGCGATCGAGATCCTCATCGGTGTGCACGTCAAAGTTGAAGCCTTTTTCTTCGAGCCAATCCGTCAGATGAAGATCTGCATTGAGCTGCCATAACGACGGCGAAAGCCAGTGTCGATATTTTGGCCGCATGTTTAAGATCGGCCTCAAGCGCGAAGATATACTCACTCCGTGTCCGTCAGAGTGACAGGAATAGGTCGACAAGCCATACTCCCGATGCTCATTTAGATACAAATCCGAAGCCTGCATCAATGGCACCTTTCCGGCCAATAGCTGTGCGACGACCGAGTTCGTAGCCAGATTGTCATTGGAGTAAGCCATGTAGCTGTTGGTCGGAATTATCAACGCGATGTCGGCTGTGGTCTTACCTTGTGGTGGTCGCACAAAAAACGGTATGTAGTCTTCGGTCTCTGGTGATTCCTCACCACCGATCCTTAATCGCGCTGCGTAGACCCCGCTCTTTAGATGCTTAGGGATCGTATAACTAAAATCGACCT
>DPMX01000161.1 GCA_003540955.1 Gammaproteobacteria bacterium | reverse complement strand
ATTCGGAATTTCCTCTGCGTATGGCGTTAGTTCCACTTGAGAATCCATTATATAAATCGCATGTTGGGAAGGCAGTAGAGTTTCTGCTTGCTGCCCACGAGCGTAACAATGACAAGCTATTTTTTCACGGCATTAAATATCTTACCGATGGCTCGTTTCCGGCGATGTCTCTTCGGCTAAATTTTCCTGGTTACCTTGACGGTAGTAATGGCTTGCGAAACGATGTTCCATGGGAGGACTTGCCGGCTCGCATGTTACCGTTCTGGCGGGCTGGTATCCCGATCCATTGCCATGCTAATGGCGACGAGGCGATCGATGCATCACTGGAGGCACTTGCGCAGTTACAAGAAATGCAGCCGCGCTTTGATCATCGATTTACAATCGAACATTACTGTATTAGCACACCGGAACAAGCGCGTCGTTTGAAGGCACTCGGTGGTCTTGCCTCAGTCAACATCAATTTTGTGCATTACCGTAGCCAATTGCATAGTGAGCAAGGTTTCGGCCCTGATCGCTCTGAGGCTGTTGGTCGACTGGGATCACTCGCGCGGGAAGGCGTAGTATTTGCACTTCATTCTGATTTCTCTTTGGTTGTACTTCCGTTGCATCCCCTTACCGCAGCATGGGTGGGAATCAATCGAATCGCACTGGATGGTGAAACCGTCATGGCGCCGGGTGAGCGGATCGATCTTGAACATGCGTTGCGAGCGATTACAATCGATGCTGCCTATGTACTCGGATTGGAAAACAAGATCGGCAGTCTGGAGCCAGGCAAGTTTGCTGATTTTGCGATCCTTGAGGAGGATCCGTTTACAATCGATCCTATGCTGTTGAAGGACATTCCTATATGGGGCACCGCACTTGCGGGTAGGTTGCAACCGGCGTGAGTTTTGGATTTTGAATCGCAGACCAAAAATGTATTCAGCCGCCGCCGCTGAAACCTGGGAGCTGCTCTCGGGCATCATCCAAGCTGGGCAGATGATGCCGCCTACCGAACCCACTGCAATCAATTCGCTGCCACTAACCGTGATCGGCGGATTCTTGGGGGTCGGGAAGACCACACTACTGAATCAGTTGTTGAGCGAGCCTGATGGTCGCAAGATAGCAGTACTAGTCAATGACTTCGGCCGTATAAATATTGATGCCGATCTGATTCAGTCGCGAACTATGGATACGATTAGCCTGACTAATGGCTGCGCTTGTTGCACTGTCGCTGGAGATCTCACAAGGGTTTTGATCGAGCTCTCAACGCGTACCGAGCCGCCGGACGCGATAGTTCTTGAAGCGAGCGGCCTGGCTGACCCGCGAGCCATAGCACAAGTCGCTCTCGTAAATCCGGCACTTAAACTAGACGGGATCTTGTCGATCATCGATGCAGAGACCGGCTTCGACTGCGCGCAAGATCCGGATTGCCGCGATACTTTTTACGCGCAGATTGGCGCTGCTGATTTAATAGTGCTTAACAAGCTCGATTTACTTGACTCGGCAAGGCAGGCTGCGGCTCGGGAATGGCTAAAATCGGAGTGGCCAGATAAGGCTGTAGTCGAGACGGTGCAGGCAATCGTGCCAGTTAATATTGCACTTGGGATCGGCACTGAGCGGTCTTCTTTTTCTATTCCCGACCACGTCCATGCTAAGGGTTTTGAAAGCTGGAGCTTTGAGAGTGATGTTCCGCTTGATCCTGGACTTTTAGCGCAGTTGCTTTGCGATGTCCCGGTTAGCGTGTTACGGGCCAAAGCTGTTCTGTGGCTATCGAATGATCTCGAGTACCGTACGGTATATCAACGCGTCGGGCAACGTTTTAGCTATTCACGGGGTAGAATCTGGAACGGTGAGAAGCCATCTTCAAGTCTCGTATTGATTGGCTTGAGTGGCGCCGTCGATGGCGAAATTTTATCACAAGCTTTCCAAGCCTGCAGAGTGATTTGATCTTCCGACATGTCGCGTATTTGTAAATTACTAGAGCCGAGAAATCGCGGATCCTAATGATGCAGCGGATTAAGCAAACAATATCGGGATTCCTAAGGTGGATAAAAATCCCCCTAAACTAATAAGCACATCGGAAGGTACGAAGAATTGAAATTTGGGATCACGATAAGTCAAATCAACGAGGTTGATTTAGTGGTTCACGCCGAGAGGGTCGGTTACGATTTTTGTTGGGTTTGGGACAGCCCGATGATCCGCTCTAATCTTTGGGCGTTGCTTGCGCTGGTCGCGGATAGGACGAGCCATATTGCCATCGGCCCAGGAGTGGCTATCCCGGCATTGTCGATGGCTCCAGTGATCGCAAACGCTATCGCAACAATCAATGTAATTGCCCCTCGCCGAACGTTCTTGGGGGTAGGGACAGGCAACACCGCTTTACGTGCGATGGGGCAGATGCCGATGAGCATTGAAGCGTTTGAGGCGTATCTCAAAGTCATCCGCGGGTTACTTTCCGGAGAGACGGTTGCTTATGAGGCCAATGGAATAACGGAAGATATCGTTTTCCAGAGTCTTGAGCTGGGGTATATCAATCTTGATGACCCGATTCCGATTTATGTTGGTGGATTTGGACCACGCGCCCAGGCTCTTGCGGGGGAGTACGGTGCGGGCTTAATCACCAGTATTCCTCGCGGAGGTACAATTCCAGATGCCGTTGCGAATGCCAAAATCGGTGCCGACCGATCGGGTCGGGCCATGGCTAATTTCGAGACTTATGCCTTGGTTAACCTTTTACTTTTGCGCCCTGGTGAGACATTGCGATCCGACCGCGTGCTCCACGAGGTCGGCCCATCAATCATGGTTAACATACACTCTATCTATGATCGTTATCGGGAGCTGGGGACTGAGCCGCCGGAATTCGCTATACCTATTTGGGAAGAATATGTGGCATTCCGTCAGGCTCGGGATGCAGATCGCTCGTTTACACTAGCCCACGGCAGTCATTATGGTTCTCTCGATGCCGAAGAGGCACGCTTTGTAACTCCAGAGATCATCCGGAAATTTTGTATTGCGGGCCAACCCGAGGATATCCTTGAGCAACTTTCCGTCCTAGAGACCCAAGGTTTGACAGGTATCAATTTTATTGCGCCTGCGGACCGCCAATCCGAGATGTGTTACGAGTTTGCGGAAACGGTAATAGCGCGTGCGTAAAACGTTTGTTCTATCCGAATCCTTTTGAAGTTTGTAGGGTGGCCTGTTTTTATGCGGTTTCTAGCTCTGCCATTTGCGCGGCAAACTTTTCGCCCATCTTGCGGTACTTATCACGATCGTCAGCCTTCGCGGGGACGTAATCTGTCCTATCACCCATACTTGGACTGAACTCCCGTTGCCAAGCCGCAAATTCAAGCACTATGCCATCTGGATCTTGGAAGTAAATTGAGCTAACCCAAACTTCTTCGGTGACCTCCTCTGCTGCCTGTGTGATTGAGGTATCGTGGTGCATAATTTCACTGACCGTGACACCTTTGTCGATGAGTTTTTGCCGATATTCTTCTATTTTGTCGGGCGCTACATCAAAAGCGAAGTGGTTCATTGAGCCGTGCGAAGAGGTAATCGCCTTAGGATCGTTAAATACGACCTGCGGGTCGATATTTGCTCTGGGGTTTGAAATACCGGGCTGGCGTTCTTCTGCCTCGGTAAACCAAAAAAATGCGAAACATTCACGGCCGCCCATACTGAAGAAAAAATGTTGGCCGACACCGCCGGGTAAATCAATAGTCTTGACCAGTTCCATTCCTAAAACGTTGGTATAGAAGTCGACCGTACGGTCCATATCTTTGCAGACCATCGCGACGTGATTTAGTCCGCGAATTTCGAATTCGTTATTGGTATTTTTCAATTCCTATACTCCTCTGTTGTCACTAAGGAATCGTAATGCGTTAAATATAGATTATTGGAGTTTGTTTGTCATCGAGGACTTTTTGCCACTATCGTACGAAAGGCCTAGCAGACGGTTGATCTTACGCTGGAGTACGCGGCCAACGAGATTATTCTAGGAAAAAAATAGTACTTAATGGCTATACGATCGTAGATGGAACTCGGCATAATATGTATCCGAAGCCGAAGTAGACCACCGACTTTACCAAACTTCCGTCGGCTAAAAAGTTTTCGAACGAGCGGTTGAAAAATTTATGATCGACAAACGCAGGAATAGTATGGCCGAAATAATGGCTGACTGTAACGATCTAAAAGACGGAGCGACAGTAATGCTTGGCGGGTTCGGGGATACTGGCGTCGCCGTCAAATTGGTTGATGCACTTCGGGAGCTCAGTCTGAGTGATCTGACCATTGTGAGCAATGGTGCCGGTGGCGGCGAGTATGGACTCGCACTTCTTATCAAAAGCGGGAGCGTCGGGAAAATTATCTGTAGCTTTCCGCGTTCGTCGGATTCTAAGATCTTTGAAGAGCTTTACGCGGCAGGAAAAATTGAGCTTGAGACAGTTCCCCAAGGTACCCTAGCAGAGCGTATTCGGGCGGGTGGTGCGGGTATTCCGGCATTTTATACCGCAACCGCGTTTGGCACACCTTTGGCTGACGGTAAGGAAATAAGAGTGTTTAACGATAGGCATTATGTAATGGAACGCTCGATCTGCGCTGATATTGCGCTGGTGCATGCTGCAACCGGCGATCGATGGGGAAATCTTACTTATCGTTCGACGGCACGCAATTTCAACCCGGTCATGGCTACCGCGGCATCGACGACCTTGGTCGAGGTTAGAAAACTGGTCGATATAGTGCCGCCGGAAGAAGTAATTACACCAGGTATTTTCGTTGATCGTATGATTGAAGTAGGGGACTACATATGAAGCTATCGTCGGCAGACATAGCGCGCTATGTTGCCAGTGACATTTCTGACGGGAGTTATGTCAACCTAGGGATCGGTATGCCGATGCTGGTCAGCGACTATATTCCTGAAGAGCGCGAATTTATTTTGCATACCGAAAATGGGATGCTCGGTATGGGGCCAGCCGCTGCCGAGGGTGAGGAAGATTGGGATATCGTGAATGCTGGAAAACAAGCAGTGAGCATTCTGCAAGGCGGGTCGTATTTTCACCATGCGGATTCTTTCGCAATGATCCGCGGCGGGCACATCGACATCTCAATTCTCGGAGCCTACGAGGTCGCTGCTAACGGTGATATTGCCAACTGGCTTATCCCGGGGCCGCGTCCGCCGGCGGTCGGTGGCGCCATGGACCTCGTTGCCGGAGCCAAGCAGGTGTGGGTGATGCTCTCAAGTCATGTTTCGAAGAATGGCGAGCCAAAGGTAGTCGAGAGTTGCGCGTTACCGCTCACTGGGGTTGGTTGTGTGAATCGGATTTATTCCGATCTTGCCATCATTGATATTACCGCCGACGGGCCACTGGTTACAGCAATGATGGAAGGGCTCAAGCGGGAAGATCTGCAAGCGAAGACAGGTGCGATACTAAATTTCGTTCCAAAATGCGAAATATTGAAATCGTTTAAAAACGAAGCATGAACTGGTGGCTGTGCACAATGACGGTCGATGCTGTGTCTTTTCTCTAAATGGAAAATCGCCTTCTGTTTAGCGGCAATCTTAGTTACTGGCCAGAACGGCCAAGCGTATTAGCGAGCGTCCGACTTAATCCTGAAGAACCGTTTTACGGTAATATTTTCCCGGTATTAGCTAAATATTAGCGAGATTTGGCTAATGGATGCTTGTCGTTCACCTCATCGACCCAAAACCAATAGCGATCACTGATCACCTCTTGCCACCAGGTGTCCATAGAGATTTGGTCCATTAGATCCCAATCGGGCGTCGCCTCAACCATGTGCTTACCGAGAGACTGGCCAAGCTCGAAGACTTCCGTACCGAAGGCGCTTCGTACGTCGTCCCAGGCTCTCAAGACCTCGTCCAATGAATCCCCTTCGGCCAGCATATCCGCGAGGGTAAGCGCATCATCGAGCGCTTTGCCCGCTCCACCGCCGATATGCGGACGGGACAAGGTCGCGGCATCGCCGATTAGGCAGATGTGGCCACGGGTATAGTGCGGTACGCAGGCGTCGATGACTGGTTGGATAAATGGTTGTGGTGTTGCCTCAACGACATCGCCAAAATACGTTGGAAAATATTTGCGGGCCATCGCGCGGCAATACGCAACCTGGTCATCGCTTGCCGCCCCGGGTCGCAGTCCTTTGCGCACATACCCGTTGTTGTCTGGCGCGATACCCGGGATATTTTTCCCGGCGATTGTTTCGTGGAAGGCCCAGTTTACGCGGCGCATGCCCGGCTTCGACCCATGTTTCGGACTTGGAACGTAATAGACAAAGCCATGACCATATTTGTAGCCGAAAAAGGTAATTGTATTTTTATTTCCTTTGGGAATGGGCAGCACGCGTTCGTCGATCATCCCACGCCAGAGAAAGTACTGGGCTGCACCAACCTTAGTATCAGGGTAGAGGAGGCGCCGGCCGATGGATTCATACCCATCGGCAAAAATCACGAGGTCAAAATTTCGTTTTTGACCATTAGAAAAGCACAGATCGATCGATTTATCATTTAGCTCGAATAG
>DPMX01000342.1:7174-10467 GCA_003540955.1 Gammaproteobacteria bacterium | reverse complement strand
GCGCCGAGGGAATCATACCAGCGCCAGAAGCCAATCACGCAGTGGTAGCCACTATTGACGCTGCGCACGCTTGTAAAGCATCCAGCAAAAGCCGTACGATATTGTTAAATCTTAGCGGCCACGGGCATTTCGATATGCCCGCCTACATGGACTATGCCGCGGGAAAACTATTTGATCAGCAATATAACGAACAAGACATGGCAATGGCGCTCGCCGGTCTTCCAAGTGTCGACAACTAGTTAATCTCGGGTACAACAATGTCCACACGTAGATCATTTATTAGCAAAGGCAGCACCATTGCCGGTGTACTTTCTCTAAGCTCAACGGCAATCATTGCCCTCGCACCGGCGCGAGCTTGGGCACTCGACCTAGAGTCTCTCACGACGCTCCAAGGTCACACACTTTTAGTGCTTAGTCGACATATTTTCCCTCACGACACTCTCGACTCGGCGGTCTACGCGCTTGTGGTTAAGGACCTTGATACTCTAGCCTCGGATCCTAAAGTTGCAACGCTTTTAATCGAGGGTATTAGGCGTCTCAATGAAGTTGCAGGTGGCCATTGGCTGGATATAAGTCCAGAGCGACAACTCCAAATTGTCGAATCGATTGCCGGTGGAGAATTTTTCGAAAAAGTTCGTAGTACAGCCGTGATCTCCCTATATAACAATGAACTAGCCTTTGCCCACTTCGGCTACGGGGGCAGTTCGTTCGAGAGAGGCGGTTATCTAAATAGGGGGTTTGATGATTTGACTTGGTTGCCGTCACCTCCAGACGAAGCGAGCCCAAGACGATCAAACCGTTGATGAAGAAATACGACAACAACGATAGTTCAGTCGTCGTGATTATCGGCTCCGGGGCAGGGGGCGGCACGTTGGCAAACGAACTGTGTCAGAAAGGCATTGGTGTGGTAGTACTCGAAGCAGGAAAACGTCAATCGACGAGTACTTTTATCAATGATGAATGGGCATCGTTCGAACAACTTGCTTGGCGTGATCGACGAACAAGTTCAGGTTCGTGGCGGATCGCAACTGACTTTCCAAACCTTCCTGCATGGGTGTGTAAAACCGTCGGCGGCTCTACGACACATTGGTCAGGATGCTCGCTCCGAATGCGTGAGCATGAATTCAATGCGCTAAGTGTGTATGGCGAGATTGACGGAGCAAGTCTCCGGAATTGGCCACTCAGTTTAGGCGAGTTAGAAGATTTCTACGATCGCGCTGAAGATAAGCTGGGAGTAACCCGTACCCACGGTATCCCCGGACTTCCGGGCAACAACAATTTTAAAGTATTCTATAACGGCGCAAAGCGAGTAGGGTATCGCGATTGTCACACCGGCCACATCGCAATCAACAGCAAGCCGCGAGACGGCCGTCCAGCATGCCAACAAATAGGGTTTTGTTCTCAAGGTTGTAAGACAGGGGCAAAGTGGTCGACCTTAATCACCGAAATCCCAGCTGCCGAAGCAACCGGTCGGCTTGATTTGCGATCCGAATGCCACGTATCGCGCATCGAACACGACAAATCAGGCAAGGTTACTGGTGTAGTTTATTTCGATTCGAACGGGAATGAGCAGCAGCAGCTTGCACGTATCGTTTGCGTTGCAGGTAACGCAATTGAGACGCCGCGATTGCTCCTGATGTCGGAATCAAGTCAGTTTCCAGACGGCCTGGCAAACACCTCTGGCGAAGTCGGACGCAACTACCAACGGCATACCACGGGCACCGTGTATGCAACTTTTGACGATCCCGTTCACATGTATCGCGGGGCTACTGTCGCCGGCATCATCAGTGCCGAGTCGGATCATCGACCGGAACGAGGTTTCGCCGCCGGCTACCAACTCGAAACCGTCTCTGTCGGTTTGCCTTCAATTGCGTCTTTCTTAGAACCTGGCGGTTGGGGTCGCAAAGTTACCACTCCAATAGATGACTACGCCAACATGGCTGCGTTGTGGATCATCGGAGAAGATTTACCACAATCAGAAAATAGAATTACCCTCAACAGGAGCGAAGAAGACCAATGGGGTATGCCCGTGCCGAACGTACACTACGATGACCATGCGAATGACGTCGCGATGCGCAATCACGGCTTTCGTCAAGGTAGTGCTATTTATGATGCTGTCGGTGCGAAAAGAATCATCCAGAGCCCGCCGTTCCCATCCTCGCACAACATGGGTACTTGCCGCATGAGCGAGGAACCATGGTTTGGGGTAGTTAACAAATGGGGCCAAACACACGACATCCCAAACCTGTTCGTATCCGACGGATCGCAGTTCACCACCAGCGCGGCCGTCAATCCAACACTGACGATTGTGGCTTTAGCGATACGTCAAGCCGACTGGATCGCGCTGCGGATGGGCCGGAGAGATATTTGAGCGACCAATGTCACTACACGAATCTTACCCTCCGGTGATTTCATTGGCTGCTATTTGAAGGCTTATCACCGTTGCGAAATTAAATCACATTCTCATCATACAAAGTCTGGATCTCTGCTTCGCTGTAACCAAGCTTCATTGCAATATCCCGCGAGTGCTCACCAAGGTCTGGAACTTTGAAGTTCACCACCCCGGGTTCATTCGTATACTTGATCGGAATTCCTAAATGCTCAATCTCACCTTCTTCTAGCAACAACATTCCACGCTCGCGCGTATTATCATCAAAGGTTCCCTCGAACAATGTGCGCAGTGATGAATAACAGACATTGATACCTGACAACCACTCCAATAATTCCGCTAAAGTCCGTTCTGATATAAAAGTCGTTAAAAATTCTTTAACCGGTAATTGAGCAGGCCCTGGCGGTTGTAGGCACATTTCGTATAAATCAAGTCGCCCAGCCTTTTCCAAAAAAGCATGACAAAAATTATGCTCGACCCCACCGAGCACGAGCCAGTCGTCATCTGCCGTGGCGTAAATATTATAAAAGGCGGCACCACCCCAATTGCGTTCTTGTTTCACATCGTGTGCTCGATGCTCGGCAAAAGTGGGACCAGTAGAATTCGCGGTCCATGCCTGAAGACAATCGTGCATAGAAATGTCGATGAAATCACCCTCGCCGGTTTCGCGCTGGCGCAACAATGCCATCAACACTCCAGAGAACGCCATCATGGATCCGGTCATATCCGCAACAGGCATCGATGGATTCGCCGGCAAACCGTCTCGCCCACGATTAAAATCGAGGGTCCCGGCCATAGCTTGCATCACCATATCGTGGGCTGCTTTCAGCCGGTAACGTCCTGTTTGGCCGAATGACGAAAGTGAACAATAGATAATCTGGGGTGCGCGTTCTCGCACTGCCTC
>DPMX01000342.1:0-6863 GCA_003540955.1 Gammaproteobacteria bacterium | reverse complement strand
CTGCCTCGTAGTCAAGGCCAAGCCGCTCCATAACTCCAGGGCGAAAGCCTTCAACTACAACGTCCGCACCTTCCAATAATTTCAGTAACAGCTCTTTCCCCCGTGGATCTTTCAGATTCAACCTCAAGCTTTTCTTACCGCGGTGTGTATTTCGAAACCAGACAGAGTGTCCTGCTTTGCGTAATCCGACCTGGCGCACCGGCTCGCCGCTAAATGGTTCGACCCTAATCACCTCGGCCCCGTGATCCGCCATCATCATGGTGAAATGTGGCCCCGGTAGAAACATCGATAGGTCAACGACCTTAACCCCAGTAAGTTTCATGTGACATCTTCTCCATTACTATCTGACTTTTTAGTGCGCTAAATCGTCTGTTTTTGTTAGTCTTGTGCTATGCGTCAACTCGAATTCTACTTCGATTGTTCCAGTCCGTGGACTTATCTAGCGTTCGAACGTGCTTTAACGTTGTTCGAACCTAATACGGTTGAGCTCGTGTGGAAACCGATCCTCGTCGGTGGCGTTTTTAACGCCGTCAACCCAGGAGTCTACGATACTCGTGCGAATCCTGTGCCAGCCAAATTAAGCTATGCTTCAAAAGACCTACAAGACTGGGCTCAAATGGTTGGGCTTACAATTGGTCAGCCAGAGGTTTTTCCAGTTAATAGCGTCAAGGCCATGCGCGGTGCGTTCTACGCGTTAGAACATGGTGTATTCGTCGAATATGCCCGCGCAGTGTTTAAACGTTACTGGTCGGATCTAGCAGACATTTCCGAAGATGAAGAGCTATACACTATCGTATCGACACTCGCGCTCGAACCAGAGGGGTTTTTCGCAGCAATTACAAGCCAAGCATACAAAGACCGATTACGTGAAACTACTGATGAACTAATACGGCGCGGGGGCTTTGGTTCACCTACGTTCTATCTAGATAGCAACGACATGTATTTTGGTAATGATCGTCTCGACCTAATTAAAGCCCAAATTGATCAGAATCAGGGTAATCTATCTCAACAATGACATACACGCGTGAGCCGCTCTCGGTCGTGACCGTTACCTCGTCATCTACCATGGACTTCAGCAATGCTTGAGCGACCGGCGAATCAACGCTTATCCATCCACGGGCAACATCAATCTCATCACTACCAACGATGCGGTATCTAAATCGCCTCCCGCTATCGTCTTCGATTTCGACGGTAGCACCAAAAAAGACACGTTTAAGATCGCGGCTCGTTGCACCAACAACTTTGAGTTCTGGCATACGGCGTTGCAGGTACCGAATCCTTCGATCGATTTCGCCAAGTTCTTTTTTTCGATAAAGGTACTCAGCATTCTCCGACCTATCACCTTCCGCGGCGGCAGCGGCGAGGTGTTTGACAACCTCACGGCGTCGCCTCCAAATAGACGCGTTTTCTACTTCTAGTTGGCGGTAGCCAGCCGCTGTAATGTACGGTGAACCTTTCTTCACCGGCACTCGCCAGCGGGTCACGGGGGAAATGCAACTAAATGCATTTAAAAAAATACCCTACGGTACGCTGCAAAAACCCTGCGCAGAAATTTTTAGAGGGGCGTTAAATTTGCTGCGGAAGTTTTCCATAGCGATCCCCGCCGTTATTTCGACGATCTCGGATTCACTAAAATACTCCTGCATTTTCGCAAAAAACTCATCGTCAACTGACTGCCCCGTGATCGTCATGCGTTCACCGTACTCTATGATCAGACGTTCGGCATCTGTGTAGACATCGCTTGAACGCCAGTCCGAAAGTTGAGCCACTTTTGCCTCTCCATTGTCAAGTTCGTTCGCACGGAACGAATTGATATCAATTCAAAACGGGCAACCGTTAAGCGCAGCGACCCGCACATAGGCTAGGGCCAACATCGGTGGCGGAATCTGGCCCGATTCGTCGACGGCAGAATACAGCCGCTTTGCTGCTTGTAATATCGGTGGGCAATGAGAAAGCACACGACTGGGATTTAAAACGTCACCAAAAATTTCGCGTTCGGACGCAAACTCTGCATCCAGAATCGAATCGCCGCCACCGTTGATTATCTCAGTGACTCTCGGCATGGTGCCACTCCTTATGTCGATTTCGCGACGGATCACAACTTACCGCTGCACAAAGCTGCGCGCATCCCCGAATACTTGTTCAATAGTAATTTTTGTAAGGCTCCGGAAGGCGGCACCTACACAATAGCCCATTTTACCAGGCAATTCCCACGATCTTTTGTAACGTAGCCAATTCAACGGTAGTCTGACCCCTAACTCTCAACGGTCTCAATATATGTTAGAGAAAACCTATAAAGTCGCAGCTGTCCAGGCCGCACCCATTTTTATGGACCTTGCCGCTACTATCGACAAAGGACTCCACTTGATCGAAGAGGCAGCTCGAGGTGGCGCACGGTTAGTAGCATTCCCCGAATGCTGGGCGCCAAGATATCCTTGGTGGGTGTGGCTGTCGGCCGCGGCACACAATGTGAAATACTTCGGGCTTTACCACGAAAATTCCCTAGTGGTTGATAGCCCCCACTTCGAACGATTGTGTGCAGCGGCGCGGGCAAACTGTATATTTGTTTCCATGGGCGCAAGTGAACGTGACCATGGAAGCCTTTATGACGCTGAACACATGCCGACACCTACAATAGTCAAAAATGAATCGTTCGATCCAGCTGAAGAGTAAATCAAATGATCGACCTGTACTCTTGGCAGACATCTAATGGACGAAAAGTGTCAATCGCTCTAGAAGAGATGGCACTGGACTATACAGCTTGCCAGATTGACATTAGCGCCGACGAGCAATTTTCGCCTCAGTTTACGGCACTTAATCCAAACCAGAAAATTCCAGTAATTGTTGATTCCGATGGACCTGATGACGAACCTATTACCGTGTTCGAATCGGGGGCTATCCTGATCTACTTGGCGCGTAAAAGTGGCCAATTTTTACCGCTGGAGCCTCGCTTGGAATGCGAGACATTGCAGTGGTTGATGTTTCAGATGGGAGGAATCGGACCGATTTTTGGCCAGGTCCATCACTTTAAACGTGCGGCAAAGGAGCTCGTACCCTATGCACTCAATCGGTATGGTAAAGAATGTCTGCGCCTTTATTCGGTATTAGACAAGCACCTCGACCAACGTGAGTGGGTCGCCGCTGGGAAATACACGATTGCCGATATCGCTATCTTCCCATGGGTCGCGCGCTACGAGTGGCAGGAAGTTAAGCTCGCCGATTTTCCCAATGTGTGGCGGTGGTTCGAAACTATCAGACGACGCCCCGCGGTGCAGCGAGGCATGCAAGTTCCGCCACGCCCCGATTGAAGATGTGACGAATAACTCAATTATTAGTGACCACGAGGTACGCGTAGCTTCAGGCGCTAGCGTCACAGAATTACGTATACTTCCACTACTTCACCCTTCAATATAACTGGGATTTAGAACGCTATGGAACTTTTAGCGGCGCACCGGAAGAGACCTTTAAACCACACTATGGAAATCGCGGCACCTTGTCGCCTACCTGACACAAAATGAGTGATTTATGGAGCGCCTTCGTGCGCGCACTTACCCCGTACGTTCCAGGCGAACAGCCTAGGGACCCTGACGTAATTAAACTCAACACAAACGAGAACCCTTATGGCCCATCACCCAAAGTGCTTTCCGCGATTCGAGCTGAAGTTAACGATGCCCTAAGACTCTACCCGGATCCGAACACGAGTCAGCTTAAATCGATATTAGCCGAAGTCCATTCAATTAGCCCTGACCAAGTGTTTGTCGGCAACGGTTCAGATGAAGTTCTCGCCCATATTTTCCATGGCCTACTACAGCACGACGAACCGGTCTTATTCCCGGATATCGCATATAGTTTTTATCCAGTCTATTGCCGGCTTTATGACATCGCGTATGAAACTATCCCACTTGATGTCAAGTTTGGGATCAATTTCGACGCTTACAATCGTCCAAACGGTGGGATCATTTTTTCAAACCCGAACGCGCCGACTGGGCGCGGCCTTAAACTTGACTCTATAGAAGAGTTACTGGCCCACAATTCGGATTCCGTCGTGATTGTCGATGAAGCCTATGTAGCATTTGGTGGTGAAAGCGCAATAGGTCTAACTGAAAAATTTAAAAACCTACTTGTCGTCCAAACGTTGTCTAAATCGCATGGGCTCGCAGGGTTGCGTGTTGGTTTTGCGTTTGGGCATCCAACACTAATCGAGGCACTTGAACGCGTAAAGAACAGTTTCAATTCATACCCTTTGGATCGCCTCGCTATAGCGGGTGCCGTAGCTGCCATTCAGGATCCAGAGTATCTTGACAAAACCTGTAAACAGGTCGTTGCTACACGGAAACGTCTGGTAAGTGAACTAGAGCGGCTCAAATTCGAAGTGCTTCCTTCACAGGCGAATTTTGTGTTCGTGACCCATCTGCGTAACGCTGCCGAGGACATCTCGCATGCGTTACGAGATCGCTCGATCTTTGTACGCCACTTCGATCAGGCAAGAATCGCAGATTATCTCCGGATAACCGTTGGAAAAGACGACGAAATTAACGCGTTAATAAACGCGCTACAAGAGATCTTAGCTGAGACTGAGCAAAGAGACCTTGGAAAATAGATAGTGCGGAAATTCTCCGGAACGGGTGCAAAAAGTCGACTCACCCCACTAAAATCGACATTACCCTAGGCTGCCGCAGCCTTATCCCAACTCTTAAGCTCCGGAATAACTTGCTCTGCAATCAAACGCTGGGAGTTCTCGGCGTCCGCGAACGCCATACCGGCAGCACGTAATCCAAAAAGGACATCAAAATCTCCAATAATTTTACGCCAGCCAGCCAGCTTCTCCAAGATCTGCTCCGGTGTACCCCAAGCTTGAGCATTAACATAGGCATCTGCCATCCCCTCAAGCCCCATGTCACGTAGCATGTCAACCGCTTCACCGTACGCTTCATAGCCTTTGGCTTTCTTAAAGTGTTCGCCCATCAATTCATAGTGATGCATGACAGTTAACAAATATCCGGAGACATGTTTACGCGCAAGTTCTTCAGCTCGGTCGGCGTCTTGATGACAAACGGTTATTCCAGCCATTAAGGGTGGTGGCGGCGGTGCGGCATGCAGTTTTCGATACAGTTCTCGATACGGCTCAAATTCCGCGTTGTGATCTTCCATCGATTTTTGAGTGAACACCATCATCTGCGCACCATGTACAGCAGCCTCTAGGGCGGAGTCCGGCGACATCGCAACAGACGTGATGCGACCTTTAAAACTCCGGACTGGCGCAGGCCGTATCTTCGCCAAAGGCTGTTTATAAAACTTTCCATCCCCTTCGATAAAACCAGTTTCCAAAGCTTTGATGATCATTGGTACTGCCTCATCGAAACGTTCGCGTGAGGTATCCATATCGATACCGAATTGATCGTACTCACGCCGTGATAAACCTCGACCCATGCCGAAGATCACCCGGCCATCGGACAACTCATCTAGTAGTGCAATTCTTTCTGCCACTCGCAAAGGTGTATTCCAAGGCACAATTACGGCGCCGGTTGCCAATTTCAAAGTTTTTGTCACGGCGGCAAGATGCGACAAATAGACGATGTTGTCCGGGCAAAACGAGTAATCCTCGAAATGGTGTTCTACACACCAATGAGAATCGTAGCCTTGGGCTTCGATCTGCGATGCTAGTCTTAATTCCTCGCGATAGACCTGGCTGTCAGTCACGCTCTCGTCGTAGCTCGCACGCTGAAAAAGCGCGAGGGTTCCGATCTGCATATTTCTTCCTCCGGTTAATTTTCGCACCCGGCGCACCACGCCGTGCGATACATCGTTGAGCCAGTTTACCGGCAAAACGAACGGTCTCAAACTGGTTGAAAGAACGTAAAGAAAATTAAATGGACTATTGAGGCGCCAGTCTATTGCTCCACTACGCGTATTGACATGTTATACGGCCGCAAAAAAAAAATTTAAATATTTGATTTTTGGAACAATTTATCTGACACCAGGATCACAAACTAACCGCAAATGGGGATTATCGCCATATCCTTTGCTCTACTTTTTTAATCGCAGCATCCCATTGCTCTTGCTCTAGCTCGAGTACGGCATCGTGTAAATTTCGAATTTCGCTGCAATCCGTATCTCCGCGCTGGGCTAACCCAAATATCCGGCCGAGCATATCCGTGCGCATCGATTCGGCGGCATTAACTTCGGAATTGTCGGAAAGTGAAAGAGTAAAATCACTACGTTCACTTTCAGACCAGCCTTCTTGCTTTGCTAGATCTTCCAACAACTGTGTTAACTTCGCTTCGCCCGCGCTATCGACAGTTTCAAGCTCCTCATATAGAACCTTCAGAACTTCTTGCGCGCATTGTTGCGCGGATGCGATTGTCGACCATAGCGCAAGCACCACGGCTATCGAAACAATCTGCTTCACTCACTATCCTCCCGACCTAAAGGTCTACTGAAGCGCCTCTAAAACCCCATCATCTGGTCATAGACGGTTTGTGAAATAACACCTCGATAATTGTTCGTATGGCTCGGTAGCAAGTTAAATTTATCTCACCTTCCGTGGTTCGTGCAATTGAAACCGTCGAACGGCTATCCTAAGGGCCATGTGTTGAACACAACGTTCAACTTTACTTACGAGGCAAAACTTACACATCCCACACTAATGTGGAGGAATACCATGCGAATTGGGATCTTTTTCCTTCAAGTCGACACAACGGCCGACTCGGCCATCGTCCCAAAAAAATGGGGTGGATTAAACTAGTATGGCCATCCGCATTAAGAGACTTGGCAGCGCTCGGGATACTGACGAGGGCGTCCGCATTGGAACAGTGAGGCGACCTCCACGTGGCGTTCGCAAAGAAGAATTTTCCACTAAAAAT
>DPMX01000199.1 GCA_003540955.1 Gammaproteobacteria bacterium | reverse complement strand
GCTACCCTTAGGAAGAGTGAGTTTGAGTGGCCTAAAACAGCCACCGTTGGTCGGTATATCGGGGTCGGTGATGGCGCGCAGGACAAAACAGGTAGCCGCAGCCGTACCGGAGGGGACGCAATTGAATGGACCCTTAACTTGGTCACTAGTGCCCGTAAAATCGCAATGAAAACTGTCATTATCAATTGTTACTGTTACTTGAATGCGCACGGGTTTTTCCATCTCGACGCCGTCATTATCGAGAAATTGGGTGTAGGTATATGATCCATTTGGAATTTCTGCGATTTTTGAACGGGTAAGGCGTTCAGAGCGATCGAGAAGTGCTGAAAAAATATTTTGTAAAGGATTTCGGCCGTGTTTTGACGCTAGTTCAGCAAGGCGTCTTGCCCCCACCGTACAGGCTGCAATTTGCGCGTTAAGGTCTCCCTCAAACGAATCTGGCATTCGAACATTTTGGCGCATCATTCTCAGGAAGGTGTCATTCATAACATCTCCATCACGCAGCTTTAGCGGTGGGATCCGAACACCTTCTTGATAAATTTCGGTTGCATGCGTTGGAACAGATCCAGGTGTCATGCCACCAACGTCCTGATGATGGGTCATCGCTGCGCTTAACGCGATCGGTTTTCCGCCGTGGAATATCGGCATAACCAGAGCGATATCAGGCAAATGTGTTCCACCGAGGTAAGGGTCGTTAAGAATGTAAATATCGCCTTCTTTGGCATCCGAAAGCTGGAACTCCTTCAATAAACTTTCGACAACAGGAATGAGTGTAGCGAGGTGAATTGGAACGGCTAACGCTTGTGATAGAGTTTCACCCTCAATCGTAAAAAGACTGGCGGAGGCGTCTAGCCCTTCTTTGACAATAGGCGAAAAGGAACTTCGCAATAGGGTCGACTGCATCTCATTAGCGATACCATCGAGTTTGTTACGCACAACCTCTAAAGTAATTGGATCTATTCCGTCTACCATCAAGCGTGCTCCGCAGGACAAGGGGTCAATATTAAAGTATCGGAATTACCGTTTTCAGCCAACCATCCAGATGGAATAAGTGTTGTCGTGTCCGCTTGTTCGATGATCGCCGGTCCTACAATTCTTGCTTCCGCGGGCAGAGACTCACGCGTGTAGATATCTGATTTTATGGGAATGTCGGAAAACAACACGTTACGGGACGTTTTTATGCCAGTGTTGGTGCCTGTTCGTGGAGCAAATATCGGTTCGCTGTCACCACCAGCACGAAGCACGGAGCGTAAATTAACAATGCGGGCAGGCGCGCCCGCGCTATATCCGTAGATCCTATCGTGCAACGCATGAAAGTCCTGTCTCAGAGCCTCTAATGGCGCGTCTGCATTCAGATTAATAGGCACCTCTAGATGATAGGATTGACCGATAAAGCATAGGTCGGCGGAATGATGCGTCGTTATGGTACTTAGTGCAACGCCGTCTTCGCGCATTAATTCTCTCGCACGTGAATCTAGCGTATCTAAGGCAAGACGGACATCAGCGACGTCCAGTCCGTCGAGAGGCCGTGCATAACTCGCCGACATCTCATGTTCGACGGGCGCGGCCAGTAATCCTGTCGCGGAAAGAACGCCAGGATAACGGGGAACGAGTATTCGAATTACACCAAGTTCTTCTGCGAGAGCTATAACGTGTAGCGGGCCAGCCCCACCCAGGCCAACCAATGTGAAGTCCCTAGGATCAAATCCTTTCTGGATCGAAACTAGCCGGATACCCTCAGCCATTTGAGCGTTGACAACCCGGTGGATACCCAGAGCTGCCTCTTCTAACGTCAAGCCTAAAGGTTTAGCGACGCGCAGTTCAATAGCCTGCCGTGCCGCAAGGGGATCGAGCGGCACAGTACCTCCGGCAAAGTTTTGTGGATCAATATATCCTAGTACGACCGATGCATCGGTCACCGTGGCTTCGGTACCCCCTGCGTCATAACATGCCGGTCCCGGATCTGAACCCGCAGACCGCGGCCCGACGCGCAGCCCGCCGACTTCATCGATCCAAGCAATGCTGCCGCCACCCGCACCGATAGGATTGACATCAACCATGGGAACACGGATCGGATAGCCGTCGATTATTCCTTCTGCCCTAAGTATTGGTTTTCCGTCTTGTATAAGAGCTATATCCGAGGTTGTTCCACCGATATCGATTGTAATTAGATTTGCATCGCCTACCGAAGTACCCGTCGATTGACCACCGATGACACCTGCAGCAGGGCCTGATAAGAACATTCGAACGGGTCGGCGTCGAACAACTGGCGCGCCAGCCGCTCCGCCCCGTGATTGCATAACCTGGAGTGGCGCAGGTACACCAGCTTTTCGCAAATTCCCTTCCAATCGGTCGAGATAACCGTCGACGATCGGCTTTATGTAGGCATCAAAAGCCGTGACAACGGTGCGTTCATACTCACGGAATGCAGGATCAACATCACTTGATAAGGAAATGGCTATATTAGGATAATGCTCTAAAATTAGGTCCCGAGCCCGACGCTCGTGTGCTGGGTTTAAGAAAGAAAATAGAAAACAGATTGCAATAGCTTCAACGCCTTCAGCGACCAGAAATTTGGCAGCTGCTACAACGGCTTTTTCGTCGAGTGGTACCAATATTTCACCACTCGCGTCTATACGCCCATCGATTCCTATCCGGCAAACTCCTGGTGCGAGAAAAACAGGCGTCTCTGGTTCCAATATTACATCATACAAAGTAGTCCGTATCTGACGGCCGATTTCCAACACATCTTTAAATCCATTCGTGGTTAGCAAACCGGTTTTAGAGCCTTTTCGCTCTAATACAGCGTTAGTGGCGACAGTAGTTCCATGCACAAACCGATTAATAGTATGTGGCGGATGATCCGGCGCTAATTTCTTGATCGCCTGGAGGACAGCAAGCCCAGGATCAGATCGTGTTGTTGGCAGTTTGAAGATTGTATCGGGTTCTCCGGATCGTCGGCAGACGATATCCGTGAAGGTGCCACCTATATCAATTCCAATCTCTATGCCCGATTTACCTACAGTCATGCGCGCGGGTCGAGACTAAAAAAATAAATGCTGTCACTACCCTCCTCAGTACCCGACACCTTTTTGTTTTTCTTTTTTCAAAACATGGGCTGGTTATGATTGAGAATAACAACACAGAAGTAACTACTCCCACTCAACAATCACAGCGTTATACATTATTTTTTTTATTAACTTTTTTATGGTGTGTGCATGACAACGCCTCCTTAATCGGGGAAAAAGCTTGTAAATACTTTGTATCAATTTTCAAACTTTTTCATTGAAATTTTGCACCTTTTTGTAAGTTGTGTCTGGCACAAAGTAATTGGATATTTGTTGCGACCTTAGAAGATCCTCCTTTTGAATACGGCAAAATGTGATCAAGGTGCAGATTGTCTTTTGATCCACAAATTCGACATTCTCCTTTATCTCTTTCGTAGACTTCTCTCTGTACTTCTCCAGGTATTTGTCTATTGTGGAGCAGATCAATATAGTCAGGATTTTCATCAATCTCATTTGTATTTGGTTTGAGCAGAAATTTAAAAACATTTCTCTTCCCATCAAATTTGTTAAAACCATCAATCAAGTCATAAAAACCCATATCAACCCAGACACCTTTTCTTATTTTCCTATAAACTTTTA
>DPMX01000004.1 GCA_003540955.1 Gammaproteobacteria bacterium | reverse complement strand
CCACTTGACCAGATTCAACTCCGTGTTTTCTTGCGACCTGATCGACTTGTGATTTAACTGTACGATCCGAATCCCTGCCATACCAGATTTCGATGTATTCATCCGTGCGTTGTCGTTCGCTGCTGTTGTCGGATCGTTGGTCTTGCCCACAAAGGGCACCACGGGCCATTGGGCTGTAAGGGATCCATCCAATTCCGTTGGCATTACAGTATGGAAGCAGTTCACTCTCGTCTTCTCTCCATACTAAGTTGTAGTGATTTTGCATCGACGTAAATCCAGGCGTATTACGCGAGCCCGCAATACAATTAGCTTTAACGAACTGCCAAACCGGCATATCGGTTGCCCCAATGTACAAGACTTTCCCGGTGCGAATAAGATCTGCGAGTGCCGACATCATTTCTTCTAAATTGGTATCTAGGTCCCAGATGTGAGTCTGATAGAGATCTATATATTCGGTATTAAGGCGCTTCAGAGATGAATCGACAGCGTTAAAGATATTTTTCCTTGAGTATCCGCGAGCATTTATGTGATCGCTCATGGGCATACCGAATTTCGTCGCGATTACGATTTCGTCGCGCGAAATTCGAGAATTTTGGATGAGTCGGCCGAGTAAACGTTCACTCTCTCCACCGGAGTAATAATTACAGGTATCGAAAAAGTTAATGCCATGCTCTAACGCTCGGGTAAAGATTGGTTGCGCTTTGTCCTCACGTAGCACCCAAGAACGCCATTCGGGATCGCCAAAACCCATTGTGCCGAGACCAAGGCGGGAAACTTTAAGGCCACTCGCGCCCAAATTTACGTATTCCATAATTGCTTTTCTTAGACAGATATCTAGCTGTGGGGCTGAATTTCAATAGAATGTTGGAATCTGCCACAGCACGCGTACAATGTATATTGTATATTGTCATACAATCTTGGTTCCCGTCCATCCTTCGAGAAAATATGAAAATTAGCTATTTCTGCAATCCGACGAATCTGAATCAGTCACGTGATTACCTCGAGATCCTGACGGAAGTACGTGAGATCGCGTTGTTTTGTGAAGAGTCTGGCTTCGACACGATTTGGTTTGCGGAGCATCACTTTAGTATTTGGGGCCGGGAAATGTTGCCTAATCCGATCGTTATGGGTACTGACATCGCGGCACGTACGAAGCGGATTAGAATTGGATTGGCAGCTGCGATTATCACTTTTTGGCATCCTTTGCGTCTTGCTGAAGATGTGGCTTTGCTCGATCAATTAAGCGACGGCCGAGTTGAACTTGGCCTTGGCCGCGGCAATTACGGAATTGAGGGTTTGAATCTCAATCCGCTTGCCGATCCTAATAAGCCAGAAGAAAACTATGCAGTATTCGCTGATACTTTAAATGTACTTAAACTAGCATTCGCGAATAAGCGCTTCGGTTATACCGGGAAGAAGTACACGTTTCCCTATCCCGGATTCAATAAAGACCGCGCGCACACGGTTCTATTAAACGATTACGTCGACCAAGACTCTGGTGAGATGGTGAAAATTTCTGTTTATCCGCAACCACGTCAACGACCGGGGCCGCCCTTATGGCAAGTCGTTGACGGCGACCGGTCAATTGAATTTGCTGCTAAGAACGACCTTGGAATCATCATGTGGCGGCCTACCGTAAAAGGACTCAAGGTACGTTTCGATCTCTACCGAGAGACCGCACGAGCGGCAGGTCTTGAAGTAGGTCCCGGGGAGCGCTGTGGTGTTATGAGAGACGTTTTTGTGGCGGAAACCGAAATGGATGCGAAGCGCCTAGCGGGCGACGCTGTTATGGGGACGTTAAATTTCAGTAACTGGCGTGGCCCTTCAATTTTCCTCAACCCAGGAGAAGTCTTGTCTGCGTCGTTACAATCGAAACTCGAGGATCAGCTCGATTACGATTTCGTTAAACCGCGCTGTCTCTTATTCGGAACACCGGAGCAGGTTGCCGATCAAATGCTGGAATTACGCGATGAATTAAACGTCGAACAGGTATTAGTGAATTGTCACTGGCCCGGACTCCCGCACGAGAGCACTATGCGCAGCATGCGATTGTTTGTAGATGAAGTGATGCCTCGTTTGTGTAGCAAGTAAACCTCGGTGCTCTGGTTGTGGTGTTTCTGGGGTAGCTTTACAAGTCGGTCGGTTGGTATCTAGCGAGGTTTGCGAAAATGTTTTCGAAACACGATGGTGCGGCGCTCTTCGCTATTTCGGATGGAGTTCCGCATTTTTTTCTGGACATCGTATGGCACGATCAATCCCAGCCATAGTGTAGAGGCAGACGGTTGTGTTTCGGCAGCCGCCAACCGACAACGAGCCGCCTCTAGAACGTGTTCGGTTACATCCTCGAAATTGATCTTTGACAGACCTGCGGCAACTAGATTTTTAAGAGTGTTTGCCGGAGTTTGAATGTGATTGTTCTGGGGTTCTGCAGCCCAGAACACGGGAAGATGAATTTCGCCTACCGGACCTTGACATAGGGTTTCAAAAACAAATGAGCCGCCCGGCTTTAGCACGCGGTAGATTTGTTCGAACAATGCACTTTGTTGTTTTATGTTAGGCAGAGAATACTGTGCCCACACGGTGTCATAATGCTCTGATGGCAATGGCATATCGACCGCGTCGGCACACACGAACTTTACCTTGTCACTCATTTCGAGCCGTCGGCTTAGTTCCCGAGCCGCGTCGCAGAAGGATTTGGTGATATCGAGGCCGGTGACGTTGCAGCCGAATTCGCTGGCCAAAGTACGGGCTGGGCCGCCTATTCCACTACCAAGATCGAGTATTTCATCTTCGGGCGAGATTCCTGCAAATAATGCCATCTCTCGGGTTGCATCGAGTCCCCCCGCGTGAAATTCGTCGAAACCTGTAAGATCTTCGCGGCTCAGGTTCTCTATGTCTTTGCCCGCCTCACGCAAAGCAGTAAGTATCCTCTCGGCCAGGTCGGCAGACCCGTAATGGTGATCAATCGAGTCGCTGCAATCTGATTTCTCAAGTCTGGGATCTATCATCGTTAATCAAAGCAAGTCGACATTATTGGAACTATCACAGAAGAGTATTTTTAATATCTGAGGTACAAAAAGAGGCGAGTACTCTACTTACATTTGTGTCCCACCTGAACTGCTATCAGGCCGGTTGCGGTACACGTTGGCGTTCAAGCGTGCACTTCACAAAATCTCCACCCTTCAAAATAGCTTTAAGGTTGTCGCGATCTTGTAGCACGCGAAGATCTCTAGACGGATCGCCGTCAACTACGAGTAGATCTGCGAGTTTTCCTTCTTCGACCGTGCCAAGATCATCAAGTCGTCCCTGCAGCGCTGCGCCGTTATAAGTTGCCCATCGAATGACATCGAGGTTCGTGACTCCGCAGAGTTCCGGGTACACGGCGAGCTCTTTTGCATAATCCCCATGTGGCATCAGTGACCCAAAGCCGAAGTCGTCGCCGACAACGAGCGGTACTCCAGCGTCATTGGCTTGCTTCACCGTAGCGGGGTGATTTTCTAATGTATGTTCCAACTCCGGAATCAAAGGTTCGAGTCCGGGATGTTCGCCGCTTAGGTAGCCACTTACCAACACTGACGGGAAATAAAGACTCGGTGCTAGGAAAGTGCCTTGTTTAAGGAACAATTCCAGGCATTCGTCGTCGGTTCCGTCGCCATGATCAACAACATCAATGCCAGCCTTTAGTGCGGCTTTGATACCGCGCGTGCTGATCAAATGGCCACGGATCTTCGCGCCCCGATCGTGTGCCGTGTGAACGGCAATTTGTACTTCCTCTTCACTCATGCTCATAAACGCAGAACTATTGGGTAAACCGTGTCCACCAGTTGGGTATAATTTAACGATATCAACTCCATTCGCGATTTCCTCGCGGACGGCTTTCCGGAATTCATCAGGCCCGTCGCACACCTTAGCGAGACCTTTTAGGCCAAGATTCCACCATTTAGGGTGCATATCTACCGAGTCACCGGTACTCACTACATCACTTCCGCAGGCCAGAATCCTTGGACCCGGGATGAGTCCATTGTTGATACAATTTCGTAAAGCGACATCGATGTAATGGGCGGCGCCTGCACCGACCGCCATGGTGTACCCGGAGTTAAGTAGCAGTTCGGCATTCTTTGCTGCGATCAATGTCAATGTCGTTGGGGGGTGCTTGAGATCTATTTCCTGCAAGCTGTTCACATTGTCGTATGCTGGATGGTAATGGCAAAATGCCATACCGGGCATTAGGACTTTCCCAGCGAGATCGTACACTTTATCGTTTTTACGGGGTACGGGTGCTTTCGACGCCGAGGCCACCTTGGCGATGCGATCGTTTTTGATGACGATGACCATATTGTCTTGAGGAGCATTTACGCCATCGATTAATCTGGCGCCACATAGAAAGGTTCGCTTAGCCATAGTTTTTCTCCTGTGGGCAATGGCTCATTTTAGGACCGAAATAGTTGTGCGGTCCAGTTTGAGTCAAATGCGATGGAAACAAGTATCGACTCGCCGCAGTTTCCGTGAAACTCTTGTTCTGCGATGATGCCTTCGATTTGTAGCTCTCAACCGACAATGCCTATAACCGGTCTGGTTCTGTTTAGTAAATGCAGCCGATTTGCCACTGACGACAACGAGAAAGCTGGAACGCAAGCGCTTCCGGAAATTATTGGGTTGACGCTAATTACTAGGTTTTCGTGCGCGCAGTAAGATCCGGTCGGTCGCGTAGCGTAATCCCTCTGCGTAAATGGATTTAGTATGATCGTCATCCGGATTCCCGAGCAAATCGGAGGTTTCTTCCGTTACAAAGCCTGCCTTCTCGACCAGATCCAGTACGATGCTAGTTTCGAGTCGATGTAGTTCTGCATTATTGTTATCGGAGATACCGACGTGTTCACTGAGACCCAAAATACCACCGGGTTTAAGCGCCCGTTTTATCTGGTTTAGGAATCTTATTGTGGCGGCTTCACCATCTCGGTGGTACACGTCATGCATGTTCAATCCCCATATAGCTAAATCGATCGATTCGTCGAACGGCATATCCTCGGGATCGACCACAATGTAGCGCACGTTCGGTAAACGGTTATTCTCCAGTCTCCCCCGCATCGCTTTGTGTAGCGCACCTTTAATTAGTGTCGTTACGAAATGCGAGTTTTGTGCGTAGACTACCCCGTCCGCACCGACAGCGGCAGATAGGATTTCAGCGTTATAGCCCCCGCCGGCGGTCATATCCAATACAGTGGTGCCAGCTTTAACATTAAAGAATTGCATTGTCTCAAAGGGTTTTCTACCGGGGTCTTTCAGCACATCGTACTGATCGCGGCCGTCAGATTTCAATTGTTGTTGTATCCTCACCGCCATTGGGCCAAGTTGTTCCCCGGCAAAAATATTCCCAGCCGGGATTAGACAAGAAAATATAAGCCATGTAATGATTTGTTTGTTCATGTCTTTGCTCCAAGTCGTCGCAGAGTTTTTCGATTATCGATGTCGCTCACCAAGATCCAAAACTGTACGCCTAGACTATTGCCTTTAAAATAATAGAATTACCATAATTCCTTAGCTTGGAGAAGAAGATGCTGTGGATTTTGCAAAGGCACTGCTTGATGCAAGAACCCATGGCCAGGTGACGCCGCAGCCGAGTCAAAGTGTCTCCGACTTTGACATCGAAGCGGGTTATAAAATCGGCATCGCGGTGGATAAGGCTCTGCGTCAAATTGGATGGAGGCATGCCGGGCGCAAGATCGGTTTTACTAACGTCGCGGCGTGGGAAGAGTTCGAGCTATCGAATCCGATTTGGTCTTATATCTACGACCGAACGGTTATCGATGTAGACTTCGGTATACCGGAAATCTTGGTTAGTGACTTAACGGCTCCTCGCATAGAGCCAGAAATTATTCTCGGCGTAAATGAACGCATAATGGGTGTGGTATCTGACCCGGGCGAACTTGCCGCTGCGATCGATTGGGTCGCGCCGGGTTTCGAGATAGTTGATTGTCATTTTGCCAACTGGCAATTCACGGTTGCGGACATTATCGCGGACTTTGGTGCGCACGCACGTTTAGTTATAGGCTCCCGAAAAATGGTTACGGATCAGGATCGCGATTCGCTTCACCAAGCGCTGGCAGATGCTACCGTCGAACTTCGCTACAAGGGAGATATCGTTTCGGCCGGAGTGGGGAGTAACACGTTAGGAGGCCCTTTATCGGCGCTAGGACATCTATGTGACACGATTACACTACAAGCTTGGGCGGAACCTATTATTGCTGGAGAGATCATCACTACAGGATCGCTAACTGACTTTCCTTCTGTGGAAGCCGGCCAGCGGTGGACGGCAGCGTTTACGGGATCAGGACTAAGTCACTTAACAATCGATCTAGTCTAGTTTTAATTTAAAATATTAAATCTCCATTAATTAGCGCTGCCGGTATCTATGACACGGCGTGTTATCGAATTGCGAGGCTTTATGTGGCAGTTTTCTGGGTCTATATTCGCTTTCTTATTTTTAGGATTACGGACCCGGTCTAATGGAGTTAATTATTATCCAACGTGTATTAGGATTGCGGTGCTCGTTCCTTTATTGACCTGGTGTTGGATTAAGTGTGTATTCTGATGCAAGATGTCGGACATCCTATAAATTTACGGGTGGGCACCGCAATTGCACCTCGATTCGATATCGAACCCCTTGTTGACGGGCGAATGTTTGCCCGGAGATACTCGCGGAGAGTTCAAGACTCGGCGGTTATGCTTTTAAACTTTAGCCCTCACCAAAGAGTAACCGGGCTCGCTTAATACGATCATTGTAAAGGCTTGCTATGACGCAAATTACAGTGTTTCCAGCTCGTAAAGTCATTACAATGGATCCGGGACGCCCGTTTGCTGAGGCTATCGCGGTCATGGACGGAAAAGTGCTTTCAACCGGCACCATAGAGTCTATGCAACCATGGCTATCGCGGAACGATTATCGGATCGATGATACGCTTGATGACAAGGTCATCATGCCCGGATTGATAGATCCTCACACACACTTTGCGATGTCGTCGGGGTTTCTGTCCTTGCACTATATTGGCCCTATCGAATCTCCTGGTCCTGAGGGTATGAACTCTCCTTTATCGACGCACGCGGATGTCTGCACGAAGCTACGCGAATTGCACTGTGCCGAAAATGATCCTGCCAAACCGTTAATCGCTTGGGGATTAGATCCCGCAATGCAAGGTGGCCATCTACACCGCGATGAATTGGACGAGCTTGTAAATGACCGACCAATTTGGGTGATCTCTTATGCACCGCATTTCGTTTACACCAACAGTGCAGCATTAGAAATAATTAGCATTCGAGAGGGTGACGCGGTTCACGGTGTGCAGCATTATCCGGACGGACGGCTCAACGGTGTGTTTGTAGAGATAGAGGCAACGCGCATCGCTTTGGCAGGTATGCGTGATGAGATTAGTAAAGGTGGTGGCGTTGCGGGTCTACGGAGGATGGCTGATGTTGCCCGACGCGCGGGTGTTACGACGACGGCAGAAATGGTGTTCGGATGGATTGATTTTGAAAATGAATGGGCGATGCATGATGAAGCGGTCAACGATTCGGAATTTCCTCTGCGTATGGCGTTAGTTCCACTTGAGAATCCATTATATAAATCGCATGTTGGGAAGGCAGTAGAGTTTCTGCTTGCTG
>DPMX01000092.1 GCA_003540955.1 Gammaproteobacteria bacterium | reverse complement strand
CCCGGCAAAAGTGCGTCCTCGAGTCGATGAACCTGCCTGCAGCATAACCGGTCGAGTCTGTGGTGAGCGTGGCGTCGTGAGTGGCCCCCGAGTGCTGAGCCAGCGGCCTTGGTAATTATCGTAATGCACCTTGCTGCCATCAACGTACACATTATTTTCTCTGTCGCCGACGATCGCATCTTTATCCCACGTTTCCCATAAGCTGTCGCAGGCCTCTACAGCTTCATCCGCATGGTCGTAACGAGCATCCTTATCCATTAATTTCTCTAGACCGTAATTCTGTGCTTCAGCATCCATTGCGGATGTCACGATATTCCAGCCCGCCCGGCCCCGACTGATATGATCTAGTGTGGCAAAAGCCCGCGCAATATGGAACGGCGGATACATTGAGGTCGACATGCTGGCGGCAAGTCCAATTCGGGATGTTACTCGTGCCATAGCCGAAAGTAGCTGCATCGGCTCGAGCAAGCACATTTGTCCGGCTTCCCGTAAATTCGTTTGATAGCCTCCGCCGTAGGAATCAAAGATAGTAAGGAAGTCGACGAAAAATACACCGTCGAACTAACCTGCTTCGAGGATTTCGGCGATCTTCTCATAGCGTGCCGGATCCAAGGCTAAGAGCCCATCACTCTCTGGATGGCGCCAGCCTCCATAAAGGTGCCAAGTTGGACTCGCCATTAGGTAACCAAACAAGTGCATCTGAGCCATGTTGTTCCCCGACCGGTGGTGACGGTGGGCATCCGGATAGTTAATGTACCGCTAGGTGAGCGTAACAAAAACGACGTGCGATATGTATAGATTAACCCCGGGAATAGCTCGTAGGCTAGAATTTTCGGATTTTTTCTATCTTGGGTACCGTATAGTTACATGATCGTAACGCTTTATTAGTTGAGTTCGGGAGGTATGGATTATGGAAATTGGTATCCTGATGTTTCCGACGGACAAGTCAATTCAGCCAGTGGAGTTGGCCCAAGCCTGTGAAGAAAGGGGTTTTGAGTCTTTGTGGTTTCCGGAACATAGTCATATCCCGACTAGCCGGGAAACTCCATGGAATTCAAACCCGGAACTTGGACCGCTGCCTGAAGAATACTGGCGCGCGCATGATTAGTTTGTCGCGTTAACGGCGGCGGCAGTGGCGACCAACATGATAAAGATTGGTACTGGCATCACACTCGTTGCGCAACGGGATCCGATTTGGCTCGCAAAACAAGTGGCGAGCTTAGATGTGATATCAGGAGGGCGGCTGGAATTTGGTGTTGGTTATGGTTGGTGTAAGGAAGAGATGCGGAATCACGGAGTTGATTATTATCAGGGTCGTAGCATTTTGCGTGAAAATATTTTGTTGATGAAGGAGCTTTGGTCCAAGAATGAGGTGAGGTACACTGGGGATCACATAGATTTTGAGGAAAGCTAGGTTGGCCTAAGCCAACCCAAAAGCCTCACCCGCCTATCGTATTGGGCGGGGCTGCCGGGCCTAAAACCGCAGAAAATATAGCCGAGTTCTGTGATGGGTGGATGCCGCTAGGAGAGCTCTATGACTTTGAAGGCGGCATGAGCAAAATAAAAGAGGCCTGTAAAGCGGTTGGGAGGAACCCCTCGAATCTCGTCGTGAGCATGTTTCTTGCTAAACCTAGTATAGAAAAAGTTGAAGGTCTGCCAGCGAAGGGTTGTTCACGCGCGATTTTTTATCTGCCGGCGAAGTCTGCAGATGTAGTTCTTCCAACCCTAGATGGATATACCAAAATCATGTGATCGGCAAGACCATGCTTTAATAGTTATAGATTCAGCCGCGTCCTAACTGTGTAGTTCGGCATCTATGATGGGAACTTTGATTTAGATGGATATTATAGAGATGGGCATCATTTTTCGGAGACAGAATTAGTGTTAAAAATTTTACTGAATATAGTTCTTAATGCCTTGACGTTGGTCGCGACCTGTCAAGTATTTGCGGCGGTTACTTTCTCGGATGTGAAAGTATGGCTGGATGAGTACGCGCAGGCTCCTAGCGATGGCCTTGCGCCGGGGAATTACGATCGGGCTCGACTACAGGATCTGAACGCCTATATCGCGCCTGGCTTTATTGAAAGCTTTGATTTCCCAGAACTCGATATTGAGATAGAAGAGACCCGTAGTCACGCGCCGCACCAATCGTTCCAGGAGGCAACTGCTTTATATGCCGATCAAGCCACTATCAATGAGGATGGCCAGATAGAAGGCTATACCGCAGGTCAACCGTTTACGAGGCAAGCTATCGACGCGGCGTTAAGTGGTGCAGCCGGGCTTATGGTTGCCTGGAATCGGATTTATCGGTGGCAGTACCAAGGTTATCGAGCTCCGGAGACAACAATGGCCAACATAGAATCAGTTCTAGATGGTGGAGCCGGCGACTTGGTTGAAGGGTTGGTAGGTGGTGGCCATGTTGACAGATATTTCCAGGTGTTTTATCACCGAGTTTATTTGTCAAAATTGGCATGGCTCCCGACTAAAGGCTACCGAATGGATGTCACTGATAGCGACGAGCTGTTGTACAAGGAATTTATGGAATTTTTAGCGCCCTTCGATGTAGCTGGGACAAAGTTCATAATTGAACGGCCGCTAGTTCATGCCGAAGGTGAAAAGGTCAACTCTTATCTTGCGAGCGAGCGACGGGTTCGGCGTTTGTCGGCGAAAGAAAGGGCTGACCATTTTATGGGTACCGTTTTTACTTTTGATGATTTTGAAGGTTTCTCGGGCCTAGTGACTGATAACACCTGGGAGTTGCTCGGCCACAAGGTGATTCCAGCCGTGCTTAACTCTAAACAGGCAATACCTCTATCGCACGGTCCTATAAGTTCGATTCCTCTCGATCGCTGGCAACTTCGTCCAAGTTACGTGCTTCAGGCTATCCCAAAATTCGAAAACCACCAATATGGTCGTCGTTTGATGTTCGTCGATGAAGAGACTTTCGGAATCGGGCTGGCCTTAGTATTCGATCGAAACGATGAGTTATATAAAGCCTTTATGGTCGTTCATAAAAGTTCAGATAAGAGCGAACAATCCGAATTGGCGCTTAGTGTCCCCCGTTGGAGGTCGTCGATCGCGATAAATCTACGGGATAATTTGGCAACGGTTGCGATTGCAGGGCCGCCCACAGAATTTGTTCCCATGAAGGCTAGTCGGGTAAACCAGCTTTTCAGTATTTCTAACCTTAGCGGTGGGCGATAAGAGGAAGTAGTACAACACTGAAAAAAAAATAAGATCAAGTTTATCGGTGTACTACCTGAGCATCCTCTTTAATTTACTCTCCGGGAGTCTCTCGGGGTTGTGGCCGTTCCGAAAGAAACCTTAAGCGCTCACGAGCCTATTCTTGTCGCCCAGTTGCGTATTCAAAGGGTAGGAGGAGTTGTGTATATAATTTTCGTTTTCTCGAGGGCTGCGGCCACCTTGAAGACGTGGTCTTCCCGTGTCGGTTTTCCAATACATTGAATGCTGATTGGATCGCCGTTGTGATTTTTCCCAGCAGGTAATGTGATGCTTGGAGCGCCATTAAAATTGTACGGGATAGTGAATCTTTGGCGAGGCGCACTAATTTCACCCATCGGTTCGGTATAATTTTGGGCGTCACTCTTGCGTTGTTCTGGGGCAATCATCGCAGGACACAAAAGCACGTCAAACTTGGAAAATGCGGTCGCTATCACCGCGTTACACTCAAGGCGCAATTGATGGGCCAAGATATAATCTTTCGCACTACGAGATTTCCCATGCGCGAGCCACGAACGAAACCAGGGACCGTATTCTGCTGATCTTGATGGGAAGAACTGTGCGTGTGCGACAAATGCTTCCGCCGTGCACAAATCCCGCCATGCAATAACGTACTTGTCGAGATTCGGAATTTCGACGTTGACTATTTTTGTTCCCATTCCGCCCAGAACGTCGACCGCGGAGGCTACGGCCTGAGCTGTTGCAGGATCAACACCCTCGGTTGCGTAGTGTTCGGCATAGCCTATACGTAGTTTGGTTATATCGTTTTGAGTCAAGGTAGCAAAATTTGTTGGGTTGGCGGGCATCGTAGTGGAATCTTGCGGATCGTACCCCGCGATGACGCCGATCATGATTGCAGCATCACCAACTGTGCGAGTGAAGGATCCAACGTGGTCCATTGATGGTGCTAAGTCGTGAATCCCGTGGCGACTTACCCGGCCCCATGTGGGTTTCATCCCGACAACGCCGCACATGCTTGCTGGAAATCGAATCGAACCCCCGGTGTCTGTTCCTAAAGAACCAAAGCATAATCCTGCGGCAGTTGCTACGCCTGAACCGCTGGAGGAGCCACCAGGAGAGAGGGTACGCTTGAGAGGGTTGTAAGGTGCCGAAAAGCTCGCGTTGTAACCTGCCATAGCTCCTTCTGCAAGGTTGAGTTTGCCGATAATCACCGCGCCAGCGGCTCGCAGCTTTGTCACTACTGTGGCATCAAACTTTGGAACAAAGTGTTTTAAAACGGCTGTTCCCCCCATTGTTGGAATACCCTGGGTAAAGATAAGATCTTTTAATGCAATAGGGACCCCGTGGATTGGGCCGCGATAATTTCCGCGGCTAATTTCTTGATCAGCACGTTTTGCATCGAGGAGCGCAGCATCTTCGTTTACGGACGCGTAAGCTTGTAACTCCGAATCTAGCCGCGAAATCCGTTTTAGCTGCATTTGAACTATTTCAACAGAAGAAAGCTTACGTGTTGAAAGTTGTTTGGCTAACTCACTAATACTGAGGTAATGTAAATCTTTCATCGTATGTTTTG
>DPMX01000320.1 GCA_003540955.1 Gammaproteobacteria bacterium | reverse complement strand
GTGACAACCGGCGTTTCCTTTATTGGTTTTTCTTTTCCCGTTCCCGAATTGTATTCTTATACATTACTGTGCTGAAGGCATGTACGCTCTTCGAATAGCTTTGATCGCGAATAGACCCAGAGAGATCCACACAACGCTCCAGCTCATCGCAATTATGGTTTCGGCTGCGAACCAATCGAGAGACCCATCCGCTGACAAGGTCCCAGTCGCTGATTGGTATGGGCGCACATGGTAGGTGATTAGCAGAAAAGGCATGATCACTCCATTTGCAATCAACAGTGCCGGAGGAAAAAGGGAAGTTCGCGTTTTTTCCGCACTGATTTCATCGGCTGGCGTCTCGTGTAACTTCAGTAGATAGGAGACTTCTTCATGACTTACGGTTGTGCGTTTCGATACGACTACGGTTACAACAAGGCTCATTGCAGTGCCAATAATCACCGGGTTTAGATAAGAAGGAAAATCAAGCATGCCAATAAATTCGAAGAATTTTGGTACAACGTTAAATACTAAGCCGGACAACATGCCCCAAAATGCACCGGATGCAGTAATGCTTTTACTCCAGATACTCATTAGTGCGACTGGACCCCAAGAGGAGGCGAATATTGTCGTAACAAAAAGCGTCAGCCAGAAGATATTGGGCGGGAAAAACAGTGCTGCGATCAGGGCGATGGACCCCATTGCGAGCATCATCAGACGGGTTAATCTAAGCTTTGTCCGCTCTTCTGCCTTTTTTTGGAGCCCCAGATCGTTACTAACACTAAAGCCGACGAGCGAGAGAAAGGTTGAGGCGGACGATAATGCCGCAGCCATAATGCCCGCTAACATCAAGGCGCCAAGGAGTTCTGGCAATAGATTCAATGAAGCCCATATGGTTGCGCTTTCATACGGTACGATATCTGTTTTGCCGAGATTTACGATAGCTCCCATACCGTACACAATGACTTGCAGTAAGGTGGCGGCAAGGCATGCAAGGCATGCCGCTCGAAGCACGACATGTTCGTTCCGGGCCATCAAATGGCGGCTCGATTGCCAGGGACTGACAGCTATAACCAAAATCCAACTAACACCGACAACTAACTCCCAAATTAAGAAGTCCATAGCTGTTGGCCATGCGGTGCCTGGACCAATGACGCCGTGCCAGGACATCAAATCCACCTTCTCTTCGATCGCCACTAATCTATGAATAGCGCTCGGCCACCCTCCAAACTCGCTGACCAAGTACACAGCAGCGCCTAGACTGACAAAAGTAAAAAGAATGAACATAATAGTATCGGTCAGAATGACGCCGCGGGATCCAGAGTACATAGTGAACGATGTATAACTCAGCCATGCGACTATGACTCCCTGGACGTAGTTAAGGCCAGTGAGTTGCGATAACAATATGGCGGCACCTTGGGTGACGGCCAATAGATAGCCTCCTAGTCCCAGAATAATTGTTATCCCGGCCATCGCTTGGACACGCTTGCTGTTAAATCGACGACCGAAGAAGTCGGCGACCGTTTTCGTGCGACTCCTTCGCAAATATCGCCCAAATAAAATAGCGCCGAGGACGAAACCCATGGACGAAATCTGTGGAAATAAAACGTAAGGTCCGGCTTGACCGGCGTAGGCAAAACCGGCTTCTCCCAAAAATATTGTAGAACTCATCACACTTGCGATAAGCGTTCCCAAAATGAAGAGGCTTGGTGCTCGACGACCGTCAACATAATAGTCGTCAAGACGTTTTATACTGCGGCCAGCATAGTTTCCTATGGCAACGTAAATAAGCACGCTTATAGCGATCGTTGTAGTGTAGATATCCAAATGCGCCGCTCAGTATCAGGTTAATCCGCTAATATAAATTTGCGTATGTAGGTCCGAGTTTACACTCCCTGATCCCGTATGTAGTGTATACCGTCAGGTAAGCTATACCGCATTTATCCAAACCGCAGAGGAGAAAAAGCTATGAGCGAAGTTGAAGTCAAGCCGCAGGTCGTGAGTGAAGGCGACGTAAAGATGGTAGGGCCCGGCTATGACGATAGTCATTACATATCGGTTCCCATCAAATCGCTCTTCGAGGTGAATGATGTGGGGGGCATCGGTGTTTGCTACATGGAACCGGGTGATGAAACCTGCGTCTTCGGAATCGAGGAAGAAGACGATGGCACTGCACTGCACCATTACGGTCCTTGCGATGAGTTTTATTACATTCTGTATGGGGAGTTTACGGTTTGGTGGGGAAAGGATGCCGCTAACCTGACTGAGTACTATGAACTTAAAGAAGGCGACTGCACTTATTATCCTACAGGCTGGAAGTATAAGGTGAAAAATACCGGGAGTTCGACTGGGAAATTTCTGTTCTATATGTCGGAACCGCGAAGTGGGACCCAGCGGCTCGATAAAGTGAAGTGAGGGGCTAGTTAAATGGAAGCCGATCTAATTTTTGTGAATGGCAAGATATTCACCATGGATGCTCAGAACTTGACGGTGCAGGGATTAGCGGTTAGCGGCGATCGGATAATGGCGATTGGTAGTAATAGTGACGTCGAATCCCTGAGCGGCAAGAATACTCGGAAGATCGATCTGAAAGGTCGGGTTACACTTCCGGGTTTTATTGACACCCACGTCCACGTAGATTGCGCGGCCGTCAATACAAAACTAGCCACTAGTTGTCATATTCCACCTGTCGAATATGTGGAGGTATTGGGAAGCACCGGTTCCAAAGACGCTATTCTTAATTTCGTAGATCAATCTGCGAGGGATAAAGATGCTGGGGAATGGATTATCGGTCAGGGACGGTTCAGCCTAGAATTTGAAGGTAACTCACCCAGCAAGGAAGAACTGGACCGTGTTGCCCCAGATCATCCTGTCATGATTCGGTACAGCGCCCATTCACAGCTACTCAATAGCAAGGCACTAGAGCTCGCGGCCATTTCAAAAAATCACCCGACACAAGAAGAGTTAGACAAAGTTGCTCCCTCCGCGAAAATACGTCGTGATAGCGCATCTGGCGAGCCGACCGGTGTCGTGAATGAATGCATTGATTGGATTTTTCCAAAGAGCAGTCCGTGGAAATATGAAGATCTACGTCGTGCAATTAGACAGACTTGTGAGGAAGCTAGTCGATTTGGTGTGACGGGAATACACGAATTTGTCAGCTGGCCCGAGAGTACGCGCGTTTATCAGGAACTCTATCGAAATGGAGAGCTGCCGCTCCGAGTCCAGCTTTGCCCCTGTGTGTGGGGAATGATGCAAACGGTTGAGATGGATGCCTTGTTGAATCTTGGCTGGCAGACGGGTTTCGGTGACGACTGGCTCAAATTTGGTAGCGCAAAAATTTTCGTTGATGGCGAAGGATGCGATGAACATGGTATTGGGGAAGAATGGCCTCGAATTGAGCAAGAGCGGCTGGATACCTTAGTCGCGAGCGCTCACCGTGCAGGTATTCGTGTGATGATGCATGCGACTTCACGTGACGGTCAGGAAATGGCCATTCGTGCCATTGAAGCTGCGCTTAGCGATTTCCCAAGAGAAGACCATCGTCACCGCATCGAGCATTTTGCGGGTGACTATTGGCCGGAAGGCCTAGCGCGCTTAAAAAAATCGGGAATTATTCCAATACCGACTCCGTATAGCTCCCTAGGGTGGTATGGAGATGCTTGGCTCGACTCTAATCCTTCGGACGAAAAAGTCGTCCCCTATCGAACGTTGTTAGATGAAGGGTTCATGCCGCCTGGTAATTCTGACTGTATGGGAACCGAACCCGAAGCGTTGAATCCGTGGTGGAGTATCTGGTGCGTTGTCGCGCGAAAGACGCGTGCAGGTCGTTTAATCTGTCCGGAGGAAGGTCTCGACGTGTTAGAGGCGATTCGACTCTATACGAACTATTCCGCTTACGCAGGTTTCGAAGAGGCCAGCAAGGGATCGCTTGAACCCGGCAAACTGGCAGATCTGATTGTGCTTGCTCAGGATCCTTTTGAGATTCCGGTGGATGCATTAAAAGATGTGCAGGTGGATAAAACAGTGGTCGGGGGACGTCTCGTCCACTCGACAAGGTAGAGTGCCGTCCACGGCGCCATCTTCCCATCAACAACAGAGTTCTCATCCGCCTTGCGGGTAATCGGGGGATGCTTCTAAAAATGGCTGTAATGTTTTGCAACGCTCTGCTATTGCGCAGAGTTTTGGAAAATTATCCAAGGAAACCTCAAATCGGCCCGCGTTATAAATCTGGGGGACAAGGAGAATATCCGGTAATTTCGGAGTGTTTCCACCAAGATATGGCGTAGCTATTGCCTGTTGCTCCAAGGTTTCAAAGCCAGCCCTCATCCAATTTGCGATCCACATCTTGATAGCTGGCTCTGATTGCTTTTCTTTGCGTAGATACTTGAGCACGCGCGAATTTTGTAACGGATGCACGTCGCATGCGATGACGTGGGCCATGGATCTTTGTTTTGCGCGGGTCCATGGGTCGTCAGATAGTAAAGGTGGATCAGGATAAGTTTCATTAATATATTCGATGATGGCCAGCGACTGTGTCAGTCGTCCGGAAGAGGTTTCTAGCAGAGGAACCAAGCGTTGCGGATTAAGCTTTCTATAGTCCTCGCTGTGTTGTTCGCCTTTTAGTAAATTAACTGAAAATCTTTGGTAACTGACATTTTTGAAATTGAGGGCAATTCGGACCCTATAGGCTGCCGATGATCGAAAATAGTCATAAAGAATCATTGTTTTTCCTGAACATTTTTTTTCATACACTTACTATACTTGGCATTCAGCCTTTTCGTTGCGGAAAAACAGCCAATGACTCAATTACACTCCGAAGTTTTTGACGGTGACTCTGGGTTGCTTATCTTGCTTCATGGTTTAGGCGCTACCTTTGATGTTTGGTCGCCGGTTGTGGCTGCTCGGCCAGAGAGTTTTACAGGTCGAATTATTGTTATGGATTTACCTGGTCACGGTGCCTCCGAACATCTGGATGACTATGGAATAAAGTAGGTGGCGAAATGTATCGTCGATACATTGCACCGCAAGATAGAAAATTTGCAAAGGTGTGTATTACTAGGACACTCATATGGAGGGGTACTGGCACTTGAGCTCATGCATTCACGCTGGGAGCTTAATCCGCAGAGCGTGTTTGGCCTGGGCATTAAAACTCTTTGGACGAGAGAAGAATTGGCCCGTATGAATTATTTAGCCGAGAAAATTCCAAAAAGGTTTTCAAGCGAGCAGGGGGCGATAGAGTGGTACCAAAAAACCACAGGGCTTGCTGGTATAACGGGTGGTTCGGCGAATTTTGCACGGCATGGTGTGAGGCAGTCTGCTGATGGCCAGTGGATGCTTGCTTTGGACGCAAAAGTTAACAAAATTTCTGAACCAGATATGGATCGGCTGATGAGTCACTCAACCTGCCCTGTTTCGCTTGCATATGGTGCTCACGATCACATGGTCGATACTGCGGACTTGCGGCGCTATGATCCGGATGTCCGGAATCTTGCTGGGGGAGGACACAATATTATGGTGACTCACCCTGAAGTCATTTGGACATGGATGCAGTCGTGTTGGCAGAATTGATCGAGGCCGGGCATTGAGTATAAAACCTTCCTCGCAGGCACCCCGGTTTTCGCCGGAGGCGGCCCGACAGGCCGCGCGTGACTTCGATATTACGCGGTTTCCAGCGGACTTTATTGATAATCCTTATCCTTACTATCATGCATTGTTGCAATATGAGCCGGTTAAATGGCAGTCCAATGATACTGTTCTTATAACGCGTTATGAGGATTTGGAGACTGTTTATAAGCGCGCCAAAATTTTCAGTTCCGATAAGAAGGCTGAATTTCGTCCAAAGTTTGGTAATACGCTTACCTATGAACATCATACGACCAGTATGGTGTTTAACGATCCACCATTGCACACACAAGTTCGCCGGACGATCCAGGGTGCGTTAACGCCGCGGGCAATTGCTTTAATGGAGCCTAATTTAATTCGATTAGTTGATGATCTGCTGGACAAGGCTGAGGAGGCTGGGAATCTAGATATCGTTGCTGACTTTGCATCGGCGATCCCCGTTGAAGTGATTGGCAACCTATTACGTATGCCTCATGAGGACAGGGGCTCATTGCGTGATTGGTCCTTGGCCATTTTAGGGGCGCTGGAACCAGTAATATCAAATGAGCAGTTGGAAGCGTCGAACCAGGCTGTAAAGGATTTTCTCGATTATTTGGAAAAACTAATTATTCATCGGCGTGCAAACTTAGGTGATCCGGATGTGGATGTTTTATCGAGACTAATCGTTGGTGAGGCTAATGGCGAAAAGCTCGGCGCGCTTGAGCTTATGCATAATTGTATCTTCTTGCTAAATGCCGGACATGAAACCACGACTAACCTAATCGGCAATGGACTTATGGCATTGCTTGAATGGCCGGACGAGCGAGCCCGCTTGCTAGAACAGCCCGAATTGATTCATTCAGCCGTTGATGAGTTCCTCCGCTTCGAAAGCTCTAACCAGCTTGGTAATCGGAGGGCTGCGCAGGATACTGAGATTGGCGGCGTACTAATACCATCAGATACCTTGATTACCTTGGCGATCGGAGCTGCGAACAGGGATCCGAGAAAATTTGAGGAGCCAGACCGGCTCGATATTAGGCGCTCGCCTAACCGGCATCTTGGTTTTGCTAGCGGACCTCATCTGTGTCTAGGCCATGGTCTGGCTAGGTTAGAGGGTAGTATTGCGATTGGCAGATTTGTTACGAGATTTCCTAATTACGAAGTCGGCGATTTCATTAGTGAGTCCATCCGTGCAAAGCAGGTATCGGTCTCCGATTCGGGCGGGTAATTCCCAGCAATCAACATCTACTTCGCCAT
>DPMX01000154.1:11796-12000 GCA_003540955.1 Gammaproteobacteria bacterium | reverse complement strand
AGAAATAGGGCATGGACGTCTAGCAAAACGTGGGATTCAAGCCGTCATGCCGGACATGGACGAATTCCCTTACGTGTTGCGTGTCGTTTCTGAAATCACCGAGTCAAATGGATCCAGCTCAATGGCATCAGTGTGTGGTACTAGTCTATCCCTTATGGACGCGGGTGTTCCCATTGAGGCACCTGTTGCTGGTATTGCTATGGG
>DPMX01000154.1:4289-11496 GCA_003540955.1 Gammaproteobacteria bacterium | reverse complement strand
GTTGCTGGTATTGCTATGGGTTTGATCAAGCAAGAAGACGCTTTTGTGGTCTTGTCGGACATTATGGGCGACGAAGATCATCTCGGCGATATGGATTTTAAGGTCGCTGGAACGGCCACGGGTGTTACGGCCCTACAGATGGATATTAAGATTGACGGTATAACTCAGGAAATTATGGAGGCGGCGCTAACCCAAGCTCAGGCCGGCCGGATACATATCCTTGGTGAAATGAATGCTGTGTTGAACACGCATCGTGAGGAGATGTCAGAGCACGCACCTCGAATTGTTGCAATCAAGATAGATCCGGAGAAGATTCGTGACGTTATCGGTAAGGGTGGAGCGACTATTCGCCAGATAACCGAAGAAACAGGGGCCACGATCGATATTTCGGATGATGGGACAGTGAAAATCGCGTCAGTTGACAGTGCAGCTGGAAAAGACGCATTGCGTCGCGTTGAGGCGATCACGGCAGATGTCGAAGTGGGAGCAGTCTACGAAGGTCGGGTGCAGAAACTAATGGATTTTGGAGCCTTTGTTAATATTCTTCCCGGAAAGGACGGCTTGGTGCATATTTCACAGATTTCTCATGAACGGGTCGAAAACGTCAGTGACAAATTGTCTGAGGGAGACACTGTTAAGGTCAAGGTTCTTGAAGTTGATAAACAAGGACGTGTGCGGCTCAGCATGAAAGCTGTAGACAGCGATTAATGTCGCTTTAGTCGGATGCGGGTAAGTCCCACACCTGTAGTATACGATTACTCTGAATTATAAAAAACCTTAAAATATTATTAAAATTAAAGGTTTACATCATAAATATAAAGTAATTGATACATAGAATCATAGACTATCCCGAGGCACTCGTAAAATATGACTTTCTGTGACGACCAGATCCATCTTTACATCATGCAGATTATTGGGAATCTCCGAGACTATCTGATATCCGAACCCAACACCGATTTTTGTCACTACACACCGCTCTTTGAGCCAACGATCATAAAATCCGGCGCCAAAGCCTAGCCTGTCCCCTACCGGCGAAAACCCCAATCCGGGAATGATCGCAACGTCGATATCGTGCTCCCATTCAAGTCCGGTCACCGGCGCTAGTATTTCCAACGGGCCGGGCCGCATTGCCGTCCAACCAGGGAATCGAACAGCCTGCATCTGTGACGGACCAATAATCTGCGGTACCAGAACTACTATCCCGCTCTCTTCAAACTTGTCGATCAAAACGTGCGTTTCAACCTCACCTGGTATTGATACGTAGACACAGACAACGGAAGCTTGCATGACCTCCTTAAGGTTAACAATATTTTCGGTAATTGATTGATTTAAAGTATTTTTATTAATTTTCTGATGATATTTCCGGCGTGCTAATAGCGCCCGACGCAGTGCTGCTTTTCTGATATTTGGGTTCATTATCGAGTCAGAGTAGTACGCCTGGCGCGACGATTTGTTGTCGTTTGGATTAACGACTGAGTTGAGGCAAAAAGCGCTTCATCGGCGATTGTTCTATTTTTATGCGTCATCTTTGATGGGCCGTACTCGGTGACGGACGTGGCAATAAAGTGACAAATTCGTCGAGCCTCCTAGACATTTAGCCTAAATATCGTGAGGGGCTTAACTACAGTCATAGATTACCTTACAATACGCCGCCTTTGGGCTGATAGTATCTAACGGCCGCTAAATTTCGGAGCAGGACTATTCGATGGTAACCATAAGACTCGCGCGAGGTGGCGCTAAAGCACGTCCATTCTATCACATAGTTGTCGCGGACAGCCGTGATAAGCGTGATGGAAACCATATAGAGCGTTTAGGTTTCTTTAACCCCCATGCGGTTGAGCACGAAGAGGGTTTTCGGATGGATAATGCGCGATATACGTATTGGCTTTCCGTTGGCGCGAAACCCTCTCTCCGACTGAAGAAACTTGCCAGACAATACGAGGCTAAAGGGTCTGCGACGGCGCTCTGAGCGATCGGGAATTTGCGGGACCGGAATGCGTCCGCGTTTTATCCTAAACGGTGGACGGAGTTGATTGACCGCGATGGGACTATTGGCTGACGATCTTGCATGAGTCGAGCCCCATAGTGTTGGGGCGTGTTAGCGGCGTGTTCGGAACTCGCGGCTGGCTTAAGGTATATTCCTATACGCGCCCGCCCAGGAATATACTTACGTACCCCATTTGGCAATTGTCTGTAGGCGGTGAGTGGACGACTTTTCCAGTGATAGGCGTCGACCAACGGGGCATTAGGCTCGTCGCGTTACTTGACGGAATTACTGATCCTACCGAAGCGGGCTCCCACATTGGCGCTGAGATTGCTGTAGACCGGGAGGCGTTACCAGAAAAAACGGACGGCGAGTATTACTGGGCCGATTTGGTGGGCGTTGAGGTCGTTAATGTAGAAGGCATAAGGCTTGGCAGAGTATCCGGCTTGTTCGATACAGGCGCTAACGATGTACTCGTTGTCGACGGCAAGAAAGAACACCTAATACCGTTTGTTAGAGATCATCATGTAATGGATGTCGACCTTGAGCGCGGGCTTATGACAGTCGATTGGCACCCGGACGATTAATCTTGTGAACACGTTTAGTGTCGTATCTATCTTTCCTGAGCTTATTGAAGCTTTTGGGATGACTGGAATCGTTCGCCGAGCCCAGGTGCACGGACATGTTGTGTTGAATACGGTCGACCCGCGATCTTATAGTGTGGACGGTAAAGGCAAGATTGACGACGCCCCGTATGGTGGAGGAGCCGGCATGGTGATGATGGTTCCGCCACTTCGTAAAGCCATCAATGCAGCGCGTAAACTAACGGTCAACGGCTCTAAAGTTGTGTACCTATCCCCACAGGGTCGTCCAATTGACCACCAACTTATCGTTGAATTAACCTCGATAGACCATCTAATCCTGGTTGCTGGGCGTTATGAGGGTATCGACGAGCGGGTGATTGAACGCGATATCGATATGGAGTTGTCCCTTGGGGATTACGTCTTAAGTGGCGGTGAGATTGCTGCGATGGCGGTAATTGATGCGATAGTGAGATTGTTGCCGGGATCGCTCGGGAACGATTTGTCGGCTGCGACAGATTCTTTTTCTGATGGGTTGCTCAGGAACGAACAATACACCAGGCCAGAACGGATAGCTGATCAATCCGTTCCAGCGGTTTTACTCAGTGGAAATCACGCCGAAATTCAACGCTGGCGGCGTAAACAATCGTTAGGGCGGACTTGGCTAAAGCGCCCGGACTTACTTGAGGTTATTGATTTTAGCCAAGATGACCGAGATTTATTGGAGGAATTTCAAGCTGAAATCGGCACTAGGGGTGACGTCCGGAATGACGACAATGGATAGCTTCTCGAGCCTTCTTATTCGTTGGGTGCGGTCAGATACTTGACCTCCTGAGCACTTACCGGGCTCAAACTATGGTGCGACCGGAATTTGATTGCTTATGCGCAAAATAATCGGAGACCCCGCTTCGATAAATGTTGTACAATCGCGCGCCTTAGTAAATACGTTCGCGGTTGGAAGAGAATCATGCCGAATATCATTCAAGAGCTAGAAGCGGAGCAAATGCAACGAGAGGTTCCAGAGTTTGCACCTGGCGATACCATCGTCGTACAGGTGAAGGTCAAAGAGGGCACGCGCGAACGTCTTCAAGCATTCGAGGGTGTTGTGATCGCAAGACGTAATCGTGGACTTAACTCTGCTTTCACAGTTCGAAAAATTTCACACGGGGAAGGGGTCGAACGTGTGTTCCAAACCTATAGCCCTTTGATATCAAGTATCGCCGTAAAGCGCCGAGGGGCTGTACGGCGAGCCAAGTTATACTATATGAGGGATTTGCGTGGGAAAGCAGCACGGATCAAGGAGAAAATTAAGCGCTGAATTAGATTGTCAGATACCTATGCGTTCGATATAGGGAAATAGGCTCAGACTAACGTTTTTGCTCCAAATCTTTCTTCCAGATAGTTTGATATGTCTTGCGATTCATAAAGCCACTCGGCGGTTCCGCCTGGGTTTCCGATATAAAGGCAGGGTACTACTCCTGATCCGCCTTCACGGACTAGCCGATCAAGGTGACCAGTATTGTCGTGGATGTCCCGAAGTTCTATGTTGAGATTAAGCCGCTCGATCGTCGCCCTTACGATCCCACAGAACCAGCAGGTTTGGTAGTAGTAGAGGGCTAGGCTTTTGGTTGCGCTATCGACTTCTAGCTGGACTTCCGGTGTCCGCTTTATGCTGTCTGAGCTGAATTCTTTTTTATCGTCGGACCACGGCTCGAACATTTTTAAGGTCTCCGTCTACTGGTAATCTTGGTGCTGATATAAAGTATCATTAAACAAACCTATCCGAAAATATAGATGTGTGCCGCCTATGCCACGGCAATGTTAAGCTGTCTGACTATGGTACATGATGATTCATATATTGAGCGTTTTGTCGACCACCTTTGGGTCGAGTTTGGACTTAGCGAAAATACAGTTAATGCCTACAGAGCTGACGTAAAATATGTCCAAACGTTCTTGAATGCGCGATCCGTCAAGCTGACCGAAGCTTGCGATCGTGATTTACTGATTTTCATGAGTGAAAATGTTGCTCACACGCCTCGCACCCTCGCGCGTCGCTTGTCAGCGCTAAGACGCTATTTTCGCTATCTTTTAAGAGAAGGAATTGTTCCCACCGATCCGACGTTGAGACTTAATTCACCAAAAGTAGGTCAAAAGCTCCCTCGCGCGCTAACTGAACGGGATGTAGAGGCATTGCTAGCGGCTCCGAAAACCTCGACGATACTGGGGCTTCGGGACCGAACCATGCTTGAGATTCTTTACGCGACGGGCTTGAGAGTTTCAGAATTAGTAAATATAACGCTTACCGAAGTTAACCTCCGTCAAGGCGTTGTGCGTGTCGTCGGTAAGGGTGGTAAGGAGCGTCTTGTGCCGTTCGGAGAGGTTGCGCAAACATGGGTCGAACGATATCTCGAAGAGGCGCGCCCAAAAATTGGGCGGGGACGGGTTACGGATGCTATGTTTCCGTCTAGTCGCGGCGGCGCAATGACTCGCCAGGCGTTTTGGTATGTGATAAAGAAATATGCGCGCCAAGTAGACGCTTCTTTAAATTTATCACCACACACGCTAAGGCATGCATTCGCAACCCACTTATTAAACCACGGGGCCGATCTTCGCGTGGTGCAAATGCTTCTTGGGCATAGCGATATATCTACGACCCAAATATATACCCATGTTGCCGCAGAGCGTTTGAAAGATTTGCACGCGCTCCATCATCCACGGGGATAATGATTCCCGTACGAATATAACTCACCTCTAATAGAATTCGAAATATTGCGCGTTGGTGTGGGTCAGGAAGCGTTCAGCAGCGTGGTGTTGCTAGAGGGATAATTTTATAATGTCCCCTACTTAATAATGTACGAAGATATCTCAAGAGGAAACCAGTATGGTCGGTGGTAAGATAGTTGTCACATGCCTGTTTATGGGTCTCGTACAAGCTGTCAGAGCTGACGCTATTCTAGACGAACGTCTCGTAAAGGCGATCGAAAAAGTGTTCCCCGGCACTTCAGTTACTAGCGTATCTTCGGGGCCGCTCGCTGGCCTGCATGAAGTGATATTAGGACCATCAGTCCTCTATATAAGTGAGGACGGTCGGTTTCTCGTCCGCGGTGATGTTTTTGATCTTAGTTCTCTTGAAAACGTCACGAAAAGTCGACGGGCTCAGGCACGCGTTGATGCTTTTCTCGAAATGGGCGTCGAAAATATGATTGAATTTGCACCAAAACACAGCCAAGCGATACGTCACTTGTATGTTTATACGGATATCGATTGCGGTTATTGTCGAAAAATGCATTTGGAGATAGAGCAATTAAACGATGCTGGGATTGCGGTTCGCTATCTAGCGTACCCACGCGCTGGAATCGGCAGCGAGTCGTACGATAAGGCCGTGTCTGTATGGTGTTCTTCCAACCCACAAAAGGCACTGACTGTAGCCAAGTCAGGAAACACGATCGAGCCTTTGAGCTGTGAAAATCCTGTAACAAAGCATTATCGAATGGGTGAAGCGATGGGACTTCGCGGCACACCCGCAGTTTACTTAGACGATGGTAACCAGATAGGTGGATATGTTCCGGCGAAGGAGTTGATTAAGAAGTTGATTACTAATAGAAGCTAAAATCAGCGAATAATGATGATTGCCTCTATTTCAAGCCGTAGCAACGGCGTTTTGGCGCATAGCAACCCATAAGGTCGAAAAGGGAGAGACGTTAGTTTAGCATTTGCGATTAATGAGGTTCGGGCTTATCAATCCGACGGTAATCTGTAAGTAGGGCGACTGTTTCGTTTCCATTTTTCCCTCGATGGCTTACTTTGATAGGCAAGTACGCGAATTCTGGTGCGCACCAAAATATAGTTTGACGTTTGTCACCGGTGCTGCGACGGATGACCTCGCGAGCCGTGAAGCGTCCCAGCTCCGTTTTAATAACGGTCTCCCCACCAAGTATTGGTTCGTAGCTTTTTTCTTTACCCCGATCAATGATTTTGTAGTTTAATTCTGTTTTCCCAATACTCAAATCATGCATCATTGCTACTTGGTAGATGAGTTTATCCAACATATCTTCATATAAGGGAGATAGAGATTTGACTCCATTCGAGACCGTCTCTACGTGTCCATTATTTCTGTCGAAATGCATGCGTACATTGAGCGGCTTCTTCTTGTTTTTGCGAACGTGAGTGTAGATACTAGGATAGAACTTTGCCTGCTGGAATATTCCACTACTAGTCTCAAAAAGCTCATCTTTTCGGATTAAAGATGCGAGGCCGGTTGAGTATAAGTTCGATTCAAAACGATAGGTCCGATCGGGCTGCATACTAAACGAACGCACCATTTTCCCCACCGTCAGCCGGCCGACTACGAGTTTATAGGTCGCAACGTAGGATTCTTGTGCTATACCTGAGTGACAAAAAAGCAGTGAGCACAACAACGTAGTTATGTAGCGTGCCATAGAAATAAATAATTACTTGACTGATTAGCCGATCGCTTAGTGATAGGATCGGTGATATCGTTCCAACATCGTAATGTAGCATCCTAAATTTTAAAATTTCATTGTAACCTACGCGAAATAAATTATTTACATGAACTCCCGCATCAGAGACTGGCGACCAGGAAGAGTATTAGTGGTAGGCGACGTCATGCTCGACCGTTATT
>DPMX01000154.1:0-3987 GCA_003540955.1 Gammaproteobacteria bacterium | reverse complement strand
CTCATGCTCGACCGTTATTGGGGTGGCGTTACCTCGCGAATTTCGCCAGAAGCGCCAGTTCCAGTCGTGCGTGTTGAAGAGAAATTTGAGCGAGTTGGCGGCGCCGCCAATGTTTCGGCGAATATTGTGGCCCTGGGGATGGAGTCCGATCTGCTTGGCGGTGTGGGGGATGATTATGCAGCAAAGCGGCTAAATGAGTTGTGCGGTGAGAGCGGCATTACTGCCGAATTTGTGCGGAATGCGGAGTGTAAAACCACCGTGAAGCTCCGCGTAATGAGTCAGCACCAGCAACTTTTGCGCTTAGATTTTGAACAGCAATGGTTCAAGCATGACGTTAAAGAGCTTCAACGTATTTTTGCGGGAATGCTAAACAATGTCGATATCGTTGTGCTGTCCGACTACGGCAAGGGATTTCTAGCCAACAGTCAGTCATTAATTACAGCGGCGCAACTGGCTGGGAAGCGCGTTATCGTGGATCCGAAGTCGACCGATTTTTCACGTTATTCTGGGGCCTATCTAGTCACTCCTAATTTTGTGGAATTTGAGGCCGCTGTTGGGAAATGCAATAGCGAAAAAGATATCCATGAACGTGGTGTAAATCTGTGTCGGACCAACAAGTTCGAGGCGGTTTTGGTAACGCGCGGCGAGCAGGGCATGACCCTCGTATCCCCAAGTTTTGCACCGATTACACTAGAAGCACAAGCACGTGACATTTTTGATGTAACCGGGGCTGGTGATACCGTTTGTGCAGTCGTCTCAGCAGCGTTGGCGGCTGGGGTAGAGCTGGCGGACGCAGTCATTTACGCAAATGCTGCGGCTGGAGTTGCGGTGGGGAAGGTGGGCACTGCAGTTGTAGGTATACGGGAACTCGAACATGCACTTTTGTCGACAGCTGTGCCGCAATCGTCTGGTATCGTGAGCATTCCTCAATTGCTGCCACAACTTATTGAGGCAAGAAATCGAGGCGAACGGATCGCTATGACGAACGGCTGCTTCGATATTTTACATGCCGGCCACGTTACTTATTTACAGCAAGCAAGAGCACTTGGGTCCCGCTTAGTTGTGGCTTTGAACTCCGATAAATCGGTCGCCCGCCTTAAGGGAGATGGTAGGCCGGTCCATAGGCTTGAGGATCGTATGGCTGTTGTGAGCTCGCTAGCTTGCGTGGATTGGGTAGTCCACTTCGAGGAAGATGACCCCCGTTCTATAGTGGAGGCTATTAATCCTGATGTGCTCGTCAAGGGAGGTGATTACAGTGTAGACGACATAGTGGGTGGGAGTTACGTTTTGGAAAACGGAGGGGAGGTTTGCACTATACCCTATGTTGCCGGACTATCGTCTAGCGCGACAATCGAAAAGCTCCTAGCAGACTACGCGATGAAGGCGTCCGAACGATGATTATCGTAACTGGGGGGGCAGGTTTCATCGGCAGTAATCTTGTGCACGAGTTGAATAGTCGAGGCCATGACAAGCTCGTTGTTGTTGATGATCTCAGCTATGGCAGGAAGTTTGAAAATATCGCCACGGCAACCATCGCAGACTACTTGGATGTGGAGGAGTTTAGAGCTTGGTTTTCTGCGGATCGAGATCTTTTTGAAAAAATAGAACGTGTCTATCATCTAGGTGCATGTTCTACGACCACAGAGTGGAACGGACGTATGATGTTGGATCTGAACTATACGTATTCGCGCGATTTGATTTGCTACTGCGCGAAACGGGAGATTCCGATCGCCTATGCATCAAGTGCAGCCGTCTACGGTGGTGCAACCGCGTTTGAGGAATCTGCGGCGAACGAAAAGCCTATAAATGTCTACGGCTATTCTAAGTTGCTTCTGGACCGATATGTTCGGCGCCTACGGTCGAAGATTCGGAGCCAGATAATTGGTTTGCGATATTTTAATGTTTACGGACCGCGCGAACAGCACAAAGAAGAAATGGCTAGCGTCACTTATCATCTAAACCAGCAACTACTCGAGTCGGGCACGGTGAGACTGTTTAAGGGTTCTGGAGGTTTTGCGGCAGGTGAGCAGTGTCGGGACTTTATATATGTAGATGATGCTGTTAACACGACTCTTTGGTTTGCAGATAACCCGCACGTATCTGGTATTTTTAACTGCGGAACGGGTCGAGCGGAGTCATTTAACCAACTCGCAGCAGCGGTGCTGGATTGGCATGGGCGCGGAACTATCGAATACATTGAATTCCCGGATGCGTTATGCGGGGTCTATCAGAACTTTACCGAGGCTAATATGGAAGCACTGCATGCTGCTGGATGTAAACTAGAATCCCACAGTCTCAGTGCTGGAGTAAATCGCTACCTCGAATGGTTGAACGCTTGAGTACCGTGTACAACGTCTTTTTTTACTTAATCGTACCGATGTTACTGGTACGGGCTTTCTGGCGGGGTCGTAGGTTTAGCGGGTATCGCGATCGTTGGCAGGAACGTTTTTCCATAGGATTGCCGGCTGGTCCGGCGCAACGTCCGGTTTGGATACATGCCGTGTCAGTTGGGGAGTCGGTGGCGGCTACACCAATAGTTGAGGAAATGCGTGAGCGCTTCCCCGACGCGCCTATTTTGTTTACCACAACGACTCCGACCGGTGCTGACGCCGCTATGCGTAGATTTGGAGACTCTGTACTACAAGTTTATTTCCCGTACGATCTGCCGCTGGTTGTGCGTCGCTTCGTGGAGCATTTTAACCCTCGATGCCTGATACTAATGGAAACCGAATTATGGCCCAACTTGCTACACTGCTGTAAAACAAAGAGTGTTCCAGTAATGATGGCTAACGCGCGTCTTTCTCAGAAATCCGCCTGGCAATACCGCCGGGTCCCGTCGATTACTGCAGCGATGCTGTCGGCGGTTGATTATATTGCTGTGCAAGGATTTCAGGATCGTGATCGCTTTCTTTCTCTTGGGGTCGATCATGATGCAATTGAAGTTACGGGAAATCTTAAATTCGATATCGATTTGCCATCAAGCGTAATGGAATCCGGACGATCTTTACGACGCTTTTTGGGTACAAGTCGCGCAGTGCTCATAGCTGGAAGTACCCGCGATGGTGAGGAAGAGATATTGCTTCAGGTATTCGCAGATTTGAAAGCGAAATATTCGGATTTACTTTTGTTAATTGCCCCGCGACACCCGGAACGCTTTGATTCTGTGGCTGCACTATGTCGGACTGCGGGGTTTCAGATATCACGTAAGAGTTGCGGTGATTCATGCCCACCTGAATCTGCCATTTATCTCGTTGACTCTATGGGTGAGCTTCCCAGCTTTTACGCTGCGAGTGATGTCGCGTTTGTTGGAGGATCGATGAGGCCATTTGGTGGACATAACGTGCTTGAACCGGCTGCGCTTGGCATCCCTGTAGTAGTTGGTCGCTATACCTACAATTTTACCGAGATAGTGGGTATGTTGAGTGCCGTCGGCGCTTTGACAGTCGCTGAAAACCAGATAGCTCTCGGCAATTGTATCGAGGAGTGGTTCAGAAACAGCGAGAGTCGAGATCTTGCGGGGGCTGCAGGTCGCCGGATGGTAGCAGAGAATAAAGGCGCTATTGGCAGAGTAGTAAGGATGATTGATAGGGTGGTGAGTTTATCTTCGTAGCGGAATCGGCCCCCTGGAGACAAAAGCCAGCCGAATGTCAAAATCGATTGAAATTTTCGCCTTTCGTATAAATTACAACGTTCTGTGATGGTATAATATCCGTACGCCTTGATTGGTATGGGTGATTGCCGTGGGATTTTGTTAGTGGAGAGGAAATATGCGGAGATTGTATGTTGGTTGCTCGGTTTTATTTTGCATTGTCGGCATATTAGGACCGATTGCCGCGACGGGTCAATCACAAATTTTTGCTTACCCTATTGGGGGCCAATCGGAAGAACAAGTATCGCGTGACAAGTTTGAGTGTCATCAATGGGCCGTAGGCCAGACTGGATTTAATCCGGCCACAGCACCTCCGCTACCGGCTCGGGCGACAATAT
>DPMX01000104.1:1378-3968 GCA_003540955.1 Gammaproteobacteria bacterium | reverse complement strand
GGCCGACTGATCATTATCGTTAGTGTAACGCCGAGCCAAAACAGAATTGGCGCGCTGATTAACGCAAGGCGTATCCCAATAGCCATCGGTGCACCGGTTTCGAGCGGAAACCCCATCCAGCTAAAACTACCCAATAACGCCGCCTCGCTAATACCAAAACCACCCACTGTTTGTATTGGGATGACAGCGGCCAAATTGTAGACGATCCCGATACCTACAGCTGTCAGCGGCGTCAACACGGGAGCAACCGCTAGCACAATGCAGGCGATCGCAGATAGATTTACAATCCACTTGAGTACAGTATAACCACTTAGTTTCAACCCGCGCCTCCAATTAATATGGTGGCGACAGACCATTCTGACCTGCAATGCAGTGCGGATGAACATCCGTGGCCACTTTTCTTGCCGCCGATGAAGGACGGGACGGACGACAACCGCTAGCAACGCTTCAAGGCGAATTAGCAGCAAAATGAGAAGCGTGGTCACTACAACAGTCGATCCCAAAACCGGTAAAGTGCCAAGGCCGCCGAAAGTCAAGAAACACACCGCAGCTAGAACGGTAACCAGTATAATCACGTCAAAAACGCGCTGAAATAGCAAGCTAGCTGCTGCCGCTCCTGCGCGCTCATGCATGTATCGTACGATAAATCCGACACCTGCCACCTCCCCTAGGCGAGCCGGTATAAGAATCAACATAACTACGTAGCAAGCGGTCGCTCTTAGGCAGTCGCCATAGCTTGTAGCGGTTCGTGCTAGAAGCCGAAACCGAGCCGCCGTAATCAATCCTTCCAATATTAGGAGTGCGATTCCACTGGCGACCCAACAATAGTCAATACTGAAAACTAGCGAACTCGCTACCCGCCAATCCACCTGAGCGACAATTAGGCTCAAGAGGACCAGGCTCGAGGTGATTGAAACCAACCACAGCGTTGATCGGTGCATTCGCATCAGAAGTCCACCATTAGATCACTCAACGTCAAGCCACATAAGGTTTATCACATAAAGAACACAGAATAATTTTCGATCGCTATCGAAATTCAAACTGGCAGGGTCTCACTAGTTCGAGAAGTGACTCCACGCCAGAACTCGATTTGACGTAAACTTTCATACTATGCGATCCCAGGAACCATTCTATTTTTCCAAACGCGAATGTATCGCCTTCGTGGCTATCGCCATATTGATGGTAACATCCCTTCAAAATTTCTTTTATCAAACGCCACAACCGACCTTAGACTCATTACGTTATATCGATTACGCGCTAAATATACACGACCACCAGGTGTTCGGACTCTCTGGCGTCAACCGTGACAAGGTCCCTGCGCCGGGAAATGCAAACAGCCCCCTCTACCCAGCGCTTATTGCATTCGCAATCGTACTGGACTCTAAACTAAGCTCAAGTTTGAAGTGCGTAATCATAGACACAGCAGCAGCCAATTGTCCTGATCACTACTCACTGATCGTCGGACTCCAAAATGTCCTCGTTATCGTAACTCTCTTTTGTTTGTGGTTGACTACAATAATGCTTTTTCGGCGATCGTCGATCGCCTGGCTTGCTGCCGGTCTAGCACTGGCGTCTACAAAGCCCATATCGTTAGCAAATTATTTGCTAACGGAAGTTTTGATTTTGTGTTTATTTTCAATGTTGATGCTCGCAATCGTGGGCGCTTGGAAATCGGGACAGCACCATTGGTACCTAGGGATCGGAGTCATTATGGGATGCCTAATCTTGACCCGACCCGAGTATATATACCTTGCCTATACCTTCGTTGCGTTCGGTATAGGAATGTCCTTTGTGCTTGGCTGGAAGCGCGCCAGCATCGCAAACGTTATATTCTTACTGGCGCTCTGTGTGATCATCGGACCATGGTTAATGCGGAACCACCACCATTTCGATAGGCTTTCAATCACCGAAGGATACAGCGATGTTGTCATTTCCTATCGCAGTGCTTACAACAGAATGTCTTTGTCCGAATGGGCGGCCGCATTCGTGTACTGGCTTCCCCGACACGGCGAAACGCTCGCGGCGAAATTGTTACCGCAATCTACATATCGAAAACTCGGCACTGACCAAGCTTCCTACCTTTACACGGACGGTAAAGAAATTTTCGAACGCGGCATCGCGGCAATTAAAGGCGATCGAGAGCGCTTGACCCGATACTTAATTCGAACAGAAATCCTGACGCAACCATTCAAGCACGCTATTGTTGGCATTCCGCTAGCGTGGCGTGGCATCCTCACAGGCCGTTATCTTGCCGTGCTTGGCGTCCCATGCTTATTAATATTGGCTGTCATAACATTTCGGCGCCGTGATTGGGGCATACCTCTATTGCTGTTCCCAGCATTTATTATGGTCGTTTTATACGCCATGATATCAGTGAGTATTCCACGCTATAACGTCTTCCTCATAAATCACTACGCGATAGCAGTTGCGTGGGTTGCCGTTAAACTGATTGATCAGATTCGATCACACTATTCGACAACAACCGTTGCAATGGAACACTCGGCACGTTCCTAATATCAAAATCGATTGCAGCAAGAGTAAACTGCAATCCGATGATAATCGGAAGTGCCGCCAACATTACCGTGCCCGC
>DPMX01000104.1:0-1083 GCA_003540955.1 Gammaproteobacteria bacterium | reverse complement strand
TCATTACCGTGCCCGCCGTTGCTGCGGTGTCCGTAGCGCCTGAAGCAAACCAATTATACAAACCGAAGTAAGTACCAAAGACGAATGACGACGGCCCCAATATCCATTGAATCGAGGCAACGCTAAAGCTCCGCAAAAAATGGCTGTAAAATATTCGCTTACCAAAGTTGGCCACATGTTTCATAGCGAAAATTGGGAGTGCCTCTGCAACCTTAAGATGACTGTCTTCTTCGCCGTATATCGCCCGCATTGGGACATCGACGACGACGGCCCGCAGCGTATTTAATCGAAACAACATATCGGACTCAAAAAAATAATCGTCGCTTACCTTAGACATTGGTAGCAAACGCAATACGGCACTATGGATCGCAGTAAATCCATTATTCGGATCGAACACATGCCAGTAACCAGAAGAAAACTTGCTGACAAATGACAATACGATGTTGCCAATTATCCGATGAAACGGCATAGATGTGGTGTTCTCCACGCTGAAGAAGCGATTACCCTTGGTATAATCAGCATGGCCTTCGACAATTGGCGAAATCAACCGAGGGATTAACGCCGGGTCCATCTGACCATCTCCGTCGAGTTTTACAATGATACCAGCACCCGCCTCAAGTGCAGTACGAAAACCACGCTTCGTCGCACCCCCAACCCCTTCATTGCGGGTGTTCAAAATCACCTCGACTCGGGGATCATCGTTCTGCTCCTCTATGAACTCGCCTGTTCTATCGGGGCAACCGTCATCGACGCATATGATCCAAGTTACATCGTGTGGGATGCGAGCGATCACCTCAAGGATTTTCTTGCGCTCGCGATAACAGGGGATCACGACTGCAATCGACCTTTGCGGTGCCACTTTTACATCGCGCACTCCCTCAGCCTGATTTATCAATCTGTCCGTTTCGACCTCCACAAGTTATCCAAGCCTTACCTCATCATAGCGTTAAGACTGCACGATTACGCCACGCGCGTTAGCGCCATTTTCCAAGTCTTCAAATGCAGCCATAGCCTCATCTAGCGTATAGGTTTTGCTCACCAGCGAATCAAGATCGAGTTTACCTTGACGATAAAGATCGAGAT
>DPMX01000260.1 GCA_003540955.1 Gammaproteobacteria bacterium | reverse complement strand
AAATGAAGACTATCTTTTTAAAGACGATAATTAAATTATTCACTACAGGTAAAGGTGATTTTGGTCTTAAATGAATATTCCAGATGTTTTGATGAAGTTGGCGTTAGGAGATATATTCTCTCAGGCTTTGATGGTGAATGGTGCCACAGGAATCCGTGCTTACGGCCCTCGTACGCTCGAGATGCCCCGATTGTGCGTGAAGGGATAAAAATATAATTGGTGAAGAAATTCGCCGAGCATTCGAGCGATAAATGGAGGAGGGTATTATCGTGTCCCTGCCGTGCCGGGTTACATAGAGCGCGGCGAGTCAATTGCCGATATTTCGCACTTGTAAAGTGATCTAAACACGTTGCTATTTGCCATCAATGACCGAAAGCATGTTAAAAATCTTTGATGTTTGCCCAAGAATTTTATCTACTATAGAGCGTTTTCGGACGTAACTAACTTCGAATACGTCTGACTCGAGTGATCGACGATAGAGATAGTCGTCACTCGTCGTTAGTGTATCAATTAGTTTTCGCTCGAGCGCACGTGTACCATACCAGTATTCACCCGTTGCTATCGTCGCCATATCGACGTGGGGACGATTCGAAGCGACGAATTCCTTAAATAACTGATGTGCGTCTTCAATCTCTTCGCGAAATTTATCGCGGTCAGCTTCAGTGTTTTCCCCAAAGATGGTTAGCGTACGTTTGAACTCGCCGGCAGTAATTTCTTCATAGTCGATATCGTGTTTTTTTAAGAGTCTATTAAAGTTCGGCAGTTGAGCGACTACACCGATTGACCCCAAAATTGCGAAAGGTGCAGCGATGATTTTGTCGGCCACGCACGCCATCATATACCCGCCGCTTGCAGCAACTTTATCTACTGCTGCGGTGAGTCGGATGCCTCGGTCCCGTATTCGTTGGAGTTGGGATGCGGCTAACCCATATCCTTGGATCACGCCTCCTGCACTGCTTATGACCACGACTACCTCGTCGTTTTTAGAGGCCACCGAAAGAATCGCTGTAACCTCCTCGGCGAGAGACGGTACTGTGGATGCATGTAGATCCCCAACAAAACGGCAAACATAGACCCGCGATTTTTCGACGTCCTTTTTTTGCACTTTATCTTCTCGTTTTCGGTTGGCCTTCTGTTCCTTCAGCGCTGCTTTGAATAACTTCGTCGGCAACATTGCGGACTTAAGCGCGAGAGTCATCGACGTGTATTTATCGTTTAAATTTTTAACCTCAATATGGTCTTCATGCGATCCGTGAGAACGCCCTAAGATTAATAGGACAAGTGCTCCCGCTCCAAGGCTAATAACTATTGCAACAGTCAGGAGCTTTGCCGCGAATATCCCGTATTCGATTAGGAATTCCATAATGAAATGACCTTGAAGTGTTTTAGGTATTGGAAAAATCGGAGTTTACAAATGTCATATGACAGGGAACCTAATCAGAAGGTATCATTAGGGATCTATACAACCGTAGCGGGTGGGCCCTAAGCATCCATATTACCTTGTACGAATATTATTTCTGTATATCCGATGGTTAGGGCATTTGTTTGATACATAACGCAGTCTTTGCTTGCCGTTCGGCATTATTTTTGTGTTGACCATCCTCACCAACGACAACGGTAGTGAAACTGACCTATATATCGAGAGGATGGTCTGCATTAAAGCCTTGTTATATACCTAGTGGGACTAAATTGGGCATAACCGTCATTAAAAGCTACACATTGTTGTTGCTTCGCAATTATTTCCTAGACCAGACCTTAGAATTCCAATTTATACAGAATAACCAATAATTATTAATTAGTTACAATTGTTACTTTTACTAGAATATTAGAAGTTTATCAAGTTTCTCATACTAATGTCTCATAGTGAAAAATTAATCGTCTGAAAGCTTTGTAGCAAAATAGGAAGGAATAACTCTAATATAAAATAAAATAGTCAATAAAAATAATTACATACAGATTTTTCTTGATGTCTACTACGGGTAAAAGCTCATACAAGTTATTTAGAATTAATAATACAAGAGCTTCGTTTTATTTGAGTATTTTTACTCATGAGTAAAGCGTCTTTTAGCCGGACTCATACAGGAATTGCCGTTCCCAGCGAAATTTTCTTCGGATGCGGTTCCTCTTATTTTCGCTTTTGACACAATCCAGCCAAGGGCAAAAGGCAAAGAAGTGGATCTGCTAGCCGACGGGTTTTGTTGCCTGCAGAATTAACTAGCAAACTAAACGGCTCGGTGCATTATATGAAGCTAGCTATTTTAGTTTGATTTAGGACCATTGGGTTGTTTTCTAGGTCGGCATAGGGTGCCATCCAGCATCTGCCCAGAGCTGGCCGCTAACCGCCGAATTTCTGATCAGAAAACAGATAGCGTCGGCGATTTCTTCCGGTCGTATCAGACGTCCAATTTGAGTGGCAGGGATAACGTGGTTAGCGATGTAATCCTCACCTAGCGAGCGCACCATTGGTGTATCAGTGAATCCGGGATGTATCACGGTACATCTGACGCCGTAATACATTGCTTCCTTCATCAATGTAGAGGCAGCGCCCTCTAGGCCGACTTTGCCAGTGGCGTAAGAGATTTGGCCCTTGTTACCTTGGGCGGACACGGAACCAATAAATACAATTACTCCTTGGACACCTTCCGCTGGTTCCCATTGCTCGGCGCCTCGGGAAAATCTTTCTTCCGCCATTTGCGCAACTAGTTCTAACGCCCAGTAGATCGGCGCAATGAGATTCACCTCAAGGACGTGACGAAAATTTTCGATCGGGTAGATGTTCGCTCTACCTTTTTCCCTATTAACGCGAACAGCAAGCGCGTCACGAGTGATGCCAGCGGCTGGAACACAAATATTAACGACGCCAAAATCTCTACGGGTAGAGTCAAAGACGCGTTTGCGAAAGGTCTCGTCTGTCGTGTCGCCTTGAAAGGCTCGGACAGTCTCGCGCCCATTGAGTGCATTTAGCTCGTCTGCAATCGCATGCACGGAATCTGCCATGTCCACGAGCGCGATTGCACCAATCTCATGTTTTTGAAGTTCCAGAGCCGCCGCGCGGCCGATGCCACTTGCGGCCCCCGTTATGATGGCCACTTTCCCTTTAATATCCATAGTGTCTTTCCGGCGCGTGTTAATTTTATAAGGGAGCCATTATAGATTGTTGATTGTGCGCTGCAATATATGCTTTGGGGGTGACGTAACAGTCAATCCTGATCCCCTGACAAAATTGCATTTAAAAACGTGATGGGGTTATGTATACGGGTGGCGCGTATCCTACCTAAATTTATAAAGCGCCAACGGGTCCTAAACTTTTCGGAGTTCAATAGCTAGTGTTTGAACAGTTTGATGACGAGCTAGATCTCGAACCTTACCCTGTGCTGAATCACAGTCGGTTATTTTCTCGTGACATTGTGAGAGATATATCCAGGGCCTTGATAGAGCTTCTGGGTTCACATAGTGAACCGGTAATGACGATTGCAGTTGCTGGCTCTTTGGGGCGGCTTGAAGCCTCTTCAGAATCGGATATAGATTGCATAATCATTATTGACGACCGGATAGAGCTTGACCAGGTGCAAGTTGGATTGATGGTAAGAAAAATTCGTGCCGAATTAATAAAAACGAGTCTTCGACCTTCAAAAGCCGAAGGGATCTACTGCCGTCCGGTTCGCACTTCGTGTTTGTTAGAACCTAATGCTCGGGGGAGCCTCACTGAGGAAGCGGCGATATTCGGGACTCGGATGCAATTATTGCTAGATGCGAGGCCAATTTATAATGCTAGAGAATTTAATTTCTTACGCGGTCAATTGTTAGCCTGGTACGGTTATTCTAAGAACCGAATGACTCATTACACTCATCTACTAAATGATCTGTCGCGCTACTTGCATGCCTATGCTGTTTGGCAAGAGTTTAAGTTTTCACGGTCAAAACACGATGGGTGGTATCTTCGCCAGGCAAAATTTCGTAGCACTCGTGTCGTAACATTCGCTGGGCTGTTATTTGCAATTGGGGAAGCGACTGCGAGCGGGTATAAAACAGATTTGGAGTTGGAATTAAATCGTACACCCTTAGGTCGAATACAGTCTGCTTTTAATTCCTATCCGGGAGTAGAATTTAGGGCTTTTATCGAAACATATGAACTGCTACACCGGATGTTATCCGACGCATCGATTCGCGAGGAGTTGGTTCGACTGAGTCCAATTTCCCGCGACAAGGTTCCTGTTCAATACCCTGGCACATATGCGCGAATACACGATCTGTCTGGTGAATTAATGGAACATCTTACTGAGTTCATATTAGCACGTCGCAGAGACTGGCCATCGCAGTTATTCCATAGTTGGTTACTGTAACCTACTCGTAACGTAGCGCAGCTGCGGGCGCCGTGCGTGCTGCTCGCCATGCCGGATATATTGTGGCTATGACACAAATGATAAATGTGACGGAAGCGATAAGGATTATGTCCGCCAGACGTACATCGGCAGGTAGGTAGTCGATATAATATACATCCGGTTTTATCAAACTAATTTCGAACCAATGTTCCACCGCAGCAACGACCCGATCTGCCTGGTTCGCACCCCAGGTGCCGATTAGTGTGCCTAATACGATCCCGGCCACACCTATTACGATACCGTGTAGAAGGAAAATTAACATTACGGCGTAACTGCTTAGCCCGAGGGTACGTAGCACGGCGATATCTCGATCTTTTTCCCCGACGATCATGGACATTGATGCCGCAATATTAAATGCTGCGATTGCAACGATTAATGAAAGAATGACGAACATTATTCGCTTTTGTGACTTTAAAGCATGGAAAAAATTGCGGTGATACTGTGTCCAGTTAACCGATACGATGTCGTTGTTCAGGCTGTTAGCTATTGCCATGGCACGCTTTGGAGCAATGTTCGAGTCATAAAACCGAACTCGGAGTCCCGATACCGTGCCGTTAAAGTCAAAGATCCGTGCAGCGTTCTGAATTGATAGTAGTGCGAAAGCGGCGTCGAATTCATGCATCCCGACGCTGAAAGTTCCTATTACTTTTAGGGGAATATACCTTGGCATCTCAACCCAATCGTTAGAATTTTTGCGGGGTGCAATCAACGTTATTGTTTCGCCGTTTGCAACTTCGAGATTTGCGGCGAGCGATTGGCCAAGTAGGATATTGTTAGGTCGACGCTCAAGTAACGCTAGTTTTGCAGGTTTGATCGCATCGAGTAATGATGACACGCCGTGCTCCGCGTCGGTGTCGATACCTTCAATTGAGACTCCATGGACATTGCCCTTATGACTCAGCATCGCACCAGCTCGAATGAAGGGTGCAACCGCGATGACATCCGATTCTGATTCGATCCGGCTAAGTAGTGCTCGCCAGTTATCCATAGAGGCGCCTTGCCGAAACATGACAGCATGCGATGTCATGCCGAGAATGTGTCTGCTGACCTCTTTTTCGAAACCATTCATTACCGATGATACGATAATTAAGACTGCGACACCCAGACTAATGCCTAGGATCGAGACAAAGGACACGAGATTCGCGAATCGATTTTTGCGGCGCGTACTTAAATACCGAAGCGCGATAAAAGCAGTAATAGGATGTAACATGTCCCCGGACCTATTAACGGGTTCGCCGCTGATAATTCCGCTCCGGGTGGGATCCGTTACAGATCACGTTGTAGTAGTGATCATCTGCTTTGATATGGCGCACGAGTTTTTTGCTAGAGCAGAAATACGCCCTTTAGGGTACCAATAAACATTCATACTATTTGGCATTGTTTCAAGCCCCGTTTGATGAACTACACTGAGCATAGCGTAGTCGCGCCGATACGACTAGCCAGATTCCTAGAGGCCCGGTAGTTTGGAAAGTAGAGCGTAAATTAGGGGCGGAAATGGGTTATCTTAGCTGCTAAAGTTGAAATCGTGTTTTTGTGGTCCAAACATCAAGCAAAACAACAGTAATTAACAAAGTAGATTCCGTTCGATTTAGCTTGATTTTGATTACAGCCAGTTTACTCTTTCGCACATCTGAAATTTTTTGGGGCAAACATGAAGGCATTAAAATCAAAACAATCGATCCCGTCGCCGACCGATGCCCTACCGGGGCGTACAACGTTGATGCCCGTCGCCGAGAAGCATTTCGTGCTTAATTCTCCGATGAAGCCTAATTCAACAATGGCATTGGAATATGCGCTACTAGGGATGGGGTGTTTTTGGGGGGTTGAACAATGTTATTGGAAAGTTGAGGGTGTTTATACAACAGCGGTAGGATATGCCGGTGGCTATACGCCTAATCCGAGCTACCAGGAAGTTTGTAGTGGTATGACCGGTCACAACGAGGTGGTGCGTGTTGGGTTCGACCCAGGACTCGTATCTTATCAGGAGCTGCTACAGATATTTTGGGAAGAACACGACCCTACTCAAGGGATGCGTCAGGGTAACGACGTCGGGACTCAATATCGCTCCGGCATCTATTTTTATAGTGATGAGCAAATGAGATCTGCAAGAGACTCAAAACGAGCCTATCAAGCAGCCCTGGACGTTGTTGGCTTAGGAATGATCACGACTGAAATCGAAGTGGCGCCGCCGTTTTATTTTGCAGAGGATTATCATCAGCAATACTTAGCTAAGAACCCGGGTGGTTATTGCAACATAGGAGGGACAGGTGTTCGGCTTACGGCGCAGGTATAGTCGTCGTCGGGAATGACCAGAAGCCCGAGGTGATGGTTGTCTGTCTAGTATTTTGAAAGCGGTCTTCGGGTATCGGCATTAGTGGCTATTGTTGGTAGTAGACTCGCCGAGATATTCGGGGAGCTTTAGTTTTAAGAGAGTCGGATGGAGCGCACTGATAATGCAGTCAGCGTTCCCTAGAGAAATGCCATGAAATGCTCAAGAGTGTGTGCAAGTTTTCTAATATTAGTATGGTGGAGTATATCTATGACTAGCGCAGATCAATCGACAACCGATTACGATGCTATTAAGAATACTATAGGAAATTATTTAGACGGGCTCAGGTTCGCCGATCGTGAGCGCTTGGAGTCTGCGTTTGCAGTCCAGCACGCCCATATGAAAGGTTACATTAAAAACAATCAGGGACGGCTAATAGAATCGTCACGACCGATGGATGAAGTGATTGATGAATGGGTTGCACGTGATCCAAATCCTGCTATACAGGGAAGCATACTTTCGATAAATATCTATAGTGACGTTGGGGCACAGGCGACATTTAATTTTAATGGAATTTACATCGATGCATTTCAATTAGCCAAGATCAATGGTCAGTGGAAAATAGTTAATAAGTTTTATGTTGATCAATAACCATCCGCATTTTTATAGTAGAACGATGCACGCATGCTTTTACTGCAATGGATGGTTAATCAATCATGAAACAACTGGATTCACTTTCTCGCTCTGAATACATAAGTAAGGTTGAGCTTTATAAAAAATGGGCGCCAGCGGCGTTTGAAACATTTAATAAGTTTGCCGGCGCCACATTCTCTGATGGCGCTTTATCGAATAAAGAGAAAGAGATCATCGCGGTAGGGTGCGCGCACTCCTTGCGATGCCCTTATTGCATCGATTATCACATCAAGCTGGCGCTTGAGGCCGGCGCGTTGAAAGAAGAAATAGCAGAGTCGATTTGGGTCGCTATTGCTCTAGGATCAGGAGCCTGTCTCGCGCATGCTGCTATTGCGATCAAGACGCTCGATGGAGCGACTGGTGATTTCTATAATAGCGAGACTAGCGCAGAAATTAAGAAATTTTCTGCGCTAATGCCGGAGATGTCTGCTAGATATGTAGAGTTCGAGGACGCCGCATTTCGTGACGGTGTGTTGCCATCGGAATTTAAATATTTGATAGCGATAGCATGCGCGCACAACACTCGCTGCCCCTTTTGTATTGAACATCACGTTGGGCAGGCTCTAAAAACCAATCAACCTAACGAGGTTATCGCGGAAGCGATTTGGGTTGCTATTGAAATGGGAGCGGGAGCGTGTTTTGGACACGCGGGACTTTCGGCAGCTATTTTAGAATAAATCTGTGGGGCGTGTCTTATTATAAGGGACGACTCTAGCGTGTCAGCGAAAAATTGTGCTCCGTTTGGAAATTCGCTGCCGACCGAAAGACATTCGGTCACCCGATCCCCAAGGCGAGAATTCGGCTGACTTCCGTAAGAGAACATTGGCCTTGATCACACCAGGAGTTGAAAGCGGATTGTGTGGTGCGTAAGTCGCGCTTCGAGGTGGGGGTTTTGTCGATGACCTCTTCGCGCACGAGCGCGGCGACCACGTCACGGGTTAGGAGAAAAGAATCTTTTCCCATGCGACGTAAAAAGTACTGCGCTGAGGTTCCACCCATGCGGTAAGCACGTTTTTTTAAATCCAGCAATAAGTTGATGTACTGGTCCGATGGGAAACCGGAAAAATATCTCCCGGCGGAGCCAAATTCATCTATGATCTCTAGTAGGAATGTAGCGTTATTCCGCGTTGAAAGAAGCTTCGCATAATGGCGAATGATGCGTCGATTAGCTAGTAGACCTTCGATTTTCTCATCTGATAGGTGTGCAACCCGATGCACATCGAAACCGTAAAATACGTGTTCGAAATCATCCCATTTATTTTCGACGACGCGCCAAATAAATCCCGCTTGGAATACACATTTTGTCATCTCGCTGAGCCATCGATCATCAGGGATGTTTATTAGCGAGCTCGCGGGTTTCGGCTTAGTCAATAGTCTTCTGAGTGCAGTGACACCCCCTTTGCGCGCGGCAGCTAAGTCAAATAATGCGTCAAAGTCTCTCATCGGGAGATATATTATGCCTGTAAGAGCCAGCTTACACTTCAGATTAGAACAAACGCCCAAAATAATGAGCTAATCCTGTTGTCGGCGCTTGACCGATTGGGAGCCACTCATTAGGTTATAAGGGAGCAACGCTGCCTATTCTGGACGCCCAGTGATGCAGTATTGATTCTCTTTTGGTTTAGTTTCAGAACGCGACGAAAGATCGGTTTGCCAGAGAGGGGATTACCCTATGAAGCTTGAAGGTTCTTGTGCATGCGGCTCGATAACGTTCGCTGTCGAGTCTCAGCATCCGTACCCGTTCAATGTCTGCTATTGCTCTATTTGTCGAAAAACAGGTGGAGGAGGAGGTTTTGCAATCAACTTGGGTGCCGATGCTGACAGCCTTGTAATCAAAGGCGAGGAAAGCCGGAGTGTTTACCGTGCGGAGATAAGCGACCCAACAACATCGGCTTTGGAATTAAGTTCGGCGGAGCGTAGCTTCTGCAAACACTGCGGGTCTGCGTTGTGGTTATGGGACCCGCGCTGGCCGAAATTGCTACACCCGATCGCCTCGGCCATCGATTCTGAACTGCCGATTCCTCCGGAGCGAACGCATCTTATGTTGGCGTATAAATCTTCTTGGATTAAAACTGATTTATCTGACGGGGATAAAAGCTTCGATGAATACCCAGATGAGTCTATTGCTGAATGGCATGAACGTCTGGGGCTTAAAGTTTAGTTGCCACCTCCGAGGTGCCGAGTCTTTTGGACATTTTCTAGGCGACTTTTTGAATGTGCCCGCTAATATTTGAGTCCCCTCGATGAAATATACGGGTCTGAACTTCCTCTGGATCGAAAACGTGTATTAGAGTTGGTAGACAATCACTTGGATCGCAGTTACCGCACACAAAGATATCAATTGCAGCGAAACCACGTTCAGGCCACGTGTGGATCGTGATATGGCTTTCAGCTAGAAGGGAAACCCCACTGATGCCGCCGGCATTACCGAAGCAGTGGTAATGCGAATGGAGTAGTGTAGCTCCAGCGGCAGCCGCGCTGGATTCTAGCGCGTCGCGGAGCACATCGATATTATCTAAGCGTTTAGCACCCCAAAATTTTATC
>DPMX01000122.1:5680-19234 GCA_003540955.1 Gammaproteobacteria bacterium | reverse complement strand
TTATATTCGGCTGACTCGTTTGTTCGGTCTGCTCCGTATGTGTTACCAAAAACTTCTAGTCGGCATGGTTTTACTCCGAACTCTCGGTTCAGCAGTCCTATTCCCATGGGCATGTGGACATCTAGATAGTGTTGCATATCGAACCTTTGCGTTGCATCTGAGGGGTTGGGGTACATCACGTGAACGACATACATTGATTGTCTCCAAAGGGAAGATAGATTAATTTTACCCTAGATGTAGGTTACAAGTAATGAGCTTAAAGAGTTCCATCTGACATGCTTTTGGTACTTTTCTTCTCTAAGTCACTGGGTTAACTTTAATTGATTGTGACTTGGGCCTTAGTCAGAGACGCCAGCTGCGCTTTCATTTCTTAAATCATGAAAGGTTGGTGTTCTAAATAGATTTAACAGAAGAAAATTATTAGGCAGCAGCTTCTTTCGGCCATTTATCTATCCAATCTTGTTCAAAATCAGCTATCGTGATCGTCCTTTTTATACTCAGATCTGGATTGAGTAACTCATAAATGACGTCAGACTTTGTCCGCATACTAAAGAAGATTATTGCCTCTTTGTCACCACTTCCCTCTATATGTACTTCTCCTACTCCCCCAATCGAGTAGCTCCCAGCAGGTTTTGGTTTGAGAATTTCTTTGCCATCGATTTGCTCTCTAACGATGAGCTCGCCTTCAAGTACCAGTGTGGTCGTAGTTGCGGCATGTCTATGGTGAATACATTCGCTATTCGGCGCGAATTTTACAAGCATCTCGGCGATTCCGGATTTAGTATCGACATGCAGGAGTTTATAAAAACACCCAGGCGTGATAAATCGCTCCCAATTAATTTTTGATGTGTCGTATTTATATTTTTCTATATCGTTATTATTAATCTTCATAACTATTCCTTAATCGTCGATACTAAGTTACGGTGAAGTCTCGTCATCGTAAAGCAACCAATGAAAAAGCGCACCCTTATCCTGTTATTATTCTTCTCGGCTGCCTGTTGGGGTGAATGGACCAAGGTCGCTGAAAGCGACGATTCCGACTTTTATGTTGACTACGAGAGGATCAAGCACAGAGGAGCATTTGTTTATTATTGGAGGTTGGTGGATCTCGCTAAATTAACCGGAGGCGATATGTCTATTATTAGCTACGAAATAGCGGATTGTGAGATTTTCCGTGTAAAAACGTTACAACGGACGAGGTATAGTGGGTCGATGGGGGAAGGGGAGTCGAGTACAGCGCCGGAAGCAAGCTCCTCTGATTGGCGCCAGCCTTCCGCTCATTCGAGTCTTGAGTGGGTTCTAAAAGCAGTCTGCGGGGAATAGTTAAGTCGTAAAGAAGGGTCTATCTAGCTGCAGTTATCTCATACTGGAGGGCTGATACAGTCGTTTCACAAGCCAAAGTTGCAGTGTCGACAGTCGAGAGAAAGGAGGTTCGAATTAAAGAACCTCCTACGTCAGGCGATCCTACTCTGCTGCGAATATAACTTCGCAGTCCAGAAGAAACCCTCGATCAATTTCTCGAAGTCGTTGCGCTCTTTTTATTATGGGAGAAGCCCATCGAGAACTCTGTGCGTCCCATGCCTCACCCAGGCGAGACCCATTTCCCGCAGCGAGCATTACCCATACCAGCCCGGAGTAATCACCGGTAGACGGCATAGAGACCTGAATACCGATATCTCCAAAGCCATTTTTTTTATAGGCCGCTTCAACTTTTTTTACGATTGTGACGTAGCGGCCGACGTCATTAGCTTTAGCAAAAAAGCCGGAAACAACACTTTTCTGTCCAGTGCTTCCGCTTGTAGCAAAAGGTTTAATAATCGCCCACAAATCCTGAGCAACGACTGTTCGTCGGGCCGAATTTTTTTGAATTTCATTCACCACTTTCGCTTGCGTGAAATCCGCAGCCATTGCAGCTGACATAGATGAGTAATTTAGGTACACGTACACGTCTTCTGCGGTTACGCCACCGGCTCGTGGAAGACACAAGCCTGCTTGAGTGGCTCCGGTGGCGGTCGCAATTGTCTTAGCGCTCCCTCGCAACCATTCGGCGTACCCAGCTGCTTGCTCGGTATTGATAGTGAACAAATACGTCGCCGGCGTAGCGGCAAGACTAGAGGATAGGCAGAATAGAATTGTAAATAAAAATTTCCTCATAACATTCTCCTTTTTGAATAACTTAAGTAAGCGTTCCAAAGTTATTGTGGCTCAGCTTGAGACAGCTGGTCTAGACGTGATAATAAAGTTAGGCTGAATTCCAAAGAGAGCAAGATTCTCTAGGGTTTTAATTACTTTGCTTCACCGTCAGTCAAAAAATAGGTGTGTAGGGGGTATTTGCTCTCCCTTTTTTCTATTTCTAGGCGTATTCTAAGTCCTAGCTTCTCGTCGAACAGGCGCGCAATGTAGAAGTTCCTAGTTAAAAGTTTTTCCTAAAGGAAAAATATAAGGGGTGCTGAGATGAAACACATTTTAGGGTACGCATTCGATACGGCGTCAACGTAGCCCAAAATGGATGCAAAACGTAGAACTACACTGTTGCTGGCCGCGTTGGGAATTCCGTTTACGGTGCTTCCTATTAGCCGCGCGAGCGAGGAGACGCGAACCGTGAATCTTTATGCCGATGAAGGCCTCGCCGCGTACGGCTTCCCGGACGGACACCCGTTAGGGATTGATCGCCAAGCAGCCTTTTTGGCTGAAGCCGAAGCCCAGGGCTTGCTGTCGCGGACGGTAAGGAGCAAATCGAAGGGTGCGGCGTTTGAGGAACTCGAGTTGTTTCACACCTCAGAGTACATTGATTATGTCTTCAACGCCGAAGGTCGTGGTATTCGGTTACTAGATGGGGGTGATACCCCCGTTTTCCCGGGCGTTTTTGAGGCATCGGCCCATGTTGCCGGGGCCGCTTTGGATGGGCTTAGACAGATCATGGAGGGTAATTGCGCCAAGACACTGCAGCCCATTGGGGGTTTGCACCATGCTGCTCGGGACGGGGCCGCGGGATTCTGCGTCTTTAACGACTTGGGCATAGTGGTTGAAGCACTGAGGCATGAGTACGGCATAAGCCGGGTTGGCTATGTGGACATTGATGTGCACCATGGCGATGGAGTGTTCTACGCCTTTGAAAACGACCCTGAGCTAATATTCGCAGACGTACATCAACACTCCAAAACTCTGTACCCAGGCACTGGGCGAACGGACGAAGTTGGGAGGGGGTCGGCCAGAGGGACTAAGCTTAATATCGAATTGCTACCAGGTTCGGGAGATCACGAATTCGCGGAAGTATGGCCGCAGGTAGAAGAACATTTCGAAAAATATCGGCCCGAGTTTTACATATTTCAATGCGGAGCCGATGGCTTGGGGGGGGATTCGCTAGCATCCCTTCGGTATTCACAGAAAACACATGCTTTAGCCGCTAGAAGCCTGATAGCGCTTGCCAACGATCATGCAAAGGGACGAATAATGGCGTTCGGAGGAGGGGGTTACAACCGCACTAATCTCGCTAAGGCTTGGAATGCGGTCTTGCAAGAATTGTTGCTCTCTTAGATATTGGATAGGGATTGAACAGTTAATTAAGAATATTAGAGGTTAGAAAGCAGTAAAGTAACGGGGGGAAGCGCGAGCGGGACACTTATAAATCCAGCGTTTTTTCTTGTAGGTAAATATTTCGATTTCAATTTTACGAAAATCTAAGTTATTGACTAGCGCAGATAGCTCGCTGAACTTTGTAGTTGATTGCCGTGAGTGATGTAAATCCTGCGTTCCGTATGCCTATTTAAGATTTACCGAGGAGCCGCGTGTGGCAATAGAGCTTGTTCAAGAGATCCTGGGTTGGTGTTTATTAATTAACGTTGTCTTATTGCTAATTTGGTTTCTGTTCATTGTGTTTGCTAATGACTGGATGTTTCGAATCCACACAAGGTGGTTCAAACTTTCGAGCGAAAACTTTGATGCGATCCATTACGCGGGCATAGGGCTTTTTGAGATGGGGATAGTCATGTTTAATGTTGTGCCTTATTTGGCGTTACGAATTGCTAGTTGATTTAAAAAGCCATCAACGGTGAAACGGACGCTCATCCTACTCTGCCTGACTATGCTTCTTGCAAGTTCGGGAGTGTGTTGGAGTGCAGACTTCCAGAAAGGAGTAGATGCATACCATACGGGGGATTATGCAACTGCGATCAAGGCATGGAGTCCTCTAGCTGAACAAGGACATGTATATGCTCAGGCTATGCTGGGTTCGATGTACGCCGAAGGAGAGGGAGTTCCCCAGGATAAACAAACTGCGGTGAAGTGGTACACCCTTGCTGCTGAGCAAGGGCATGTATATGCCCAGACTATGCTGGGTTGGATGTATGCCGAAGGAGAAGGGGTCGCTCAGGCTTATCAGACCGCGCTGAAGTGGTACACCCTTGCAGCTGAACAAGGGCACGCCGATGCCCAAGCCATGCTTGGTGTGATGTATCTTGAGGGGAGAGGCGTTCCTCAGGAGCATCCGGCTGCGGCGAGGTGGTACACCCTTGCAGCTGAACAAGGGCATGCAGGTGCGCAGTACAATTTGGGTGTGATGTACGGAGGTGGACAAGGTGTTCAGCAGGATCACCAGACTGCGGTGAAGTGGTACGCCCGTGCTGCTGAACAAGGGCATGCCGATGCCCAGTACAATCTGGGTGGGATTTATCGCAAAGGGCAGGGTGTTCAACAGAATCATCAGACTGCAGTGAAGTGGTACACCCTAGCTGCCGACCAAGGTGATGCAAATGCTCAGACCAGTCTGGGGGTGATGTATGACTCGGGCAAAGGAGTTCAACAGGATTATCAAACTGCGGTCAAATGGTACACACTCGCTGCTGAACAAGGCGAAGCAAATGCCCAACGAAACCTGGGCTTGATGTACCTTGAGGGGAGAGGAGTTTCTCAGGATTATAAGGTGGCGGCGAGGTGGTACATACTCGCTGCTGAACTAGGAAATGCCGGTGCTCAGTACAATCTGGGCGTGATGTATGACTCGGGCAAAGGAGTTCAACAGGATTATCAAACTGCGGTCAAATGGTACATACTCGCTGCTGAACAAGGCGAAGCAAATGCCCAACGAAACCTGGGCTTGATGTACCTTGAGGGAAGAGGAGTACTAAAAAACCATGTCTACGCCCATATGTGGGGAAGCCTCGCCGTGATGAATGGAGACGGCCTTGGCGAGAAGGTAAGAAGTAGTTCTGAAAAGCAGATGACTCCTCAACTAATCGCTGAAGCACAGGAACTCGCCCGAGACTGTTTGAAGAAGAAATATAAGAGTTGTTGAGTCAGGTGGCTGATGAGCCATTTACCTTGTTCTCTCTATTGCACGCCAGCCCCTTAGTACGATGAGGGATTTTAATATCCGAAGAAATCTGATGGTGGTGATAGCAGGATCAATTTTTGCGACAATTCGGGGGCGACTACACGCCAAAGCTTCGCTGGCAACACTTTTGCGGGCAGCGTTGGATGCGATAAAAACAACCCAAGTAAATGGAGATAAAAATGAGATTACATGACTGCCAAATGGCCCCAAATCCACGGCGTGCACGGATATTTCTGGCCGAAAAGGGTCTCGACGTTGAGAAAGTCGAGCATAGTATTTTGGATGGTGAAACGAATGGCGAGGCGTACCTAAAAATCAATCCTTGGGGCACAGTTCCGGCCCTCGAATTGGACGATGGATCGCTCATACGCGAGGCGCCGGCGATTTTCCGTTACATCGAAGCAAGTCACCCGTCACCTAATTTACTAGGAGATAATCCGCGTGAAGCAGCGGAAATTGAAGCGTGGGAGCGTTTTTCTGAAATCCAAGGGATCAGCGCGATTGGGGAGTATTTTCGTAATCAGACGGAGGCTCTTACAGGGCGCGGATTGCCTGGACCATCAGAGTTGGACTTAATTCCGGCGCTTGTCGAGCGCGGGCAAAAGCGTGCCGCTTGGTTTTACGAGGAGGTCAATGAACAGCTCGGAAAAACAGAATACTTGGGATCGAATCGCTATAGCATTGCAGACATCACCGCGCAATGCGCAATCGATTTTGCGAGCGCTGTGTCGTTAGGGATCCCGGATCACTGCACGAATGTCGCGCGTTGGCATAAAGTAGTGAGTGCCCGACCTACGGCCGCTGCGTAATATTTAGGTAACATCGCTGATAGAGGCGTTTGAACTTCTAACAGGGGAGATGCGAGTCAAATGGGTTCAGTTATTTGGTGAGCGCCGGCGTCGACTACGAAGTCGACGCCTCTCTAAAATAGATACTGCTTATCTTCAACGCGCGAAAATTGCATAACGGCGGAGAAATCGTGATGTCGACTCAGGTATTTGATAAACACCGTGTTGCTGTAAAACGGACGCGAGAGAATCTAGGTAATTCGCGCCATTTGCCGGGAGATTTTTACACTTCTACTGACGTCGAAGCACTTGAGCGCACACATATATTTGGGCAAGAATGGCTTTGCGTCGGGCGCCAAGAAGAGTTCTCAAAACCAGGAGATTACCGTACTTTAGATATTGCTGGAGAGCCCATCATCATCTGCCGCTCTAAGTCGGATACGATGCGCGCGTTCTACAATATTTGTCGTCATCGAGGTACCCAGGTAGTAACGGGTTCCGGTAATCGAAATAATTTCATCTGTCCCTATCACGCCTGGACTTACGATCTTGACGGCCAGCTACGTGGCGCACCGTACACCGAAGAAATAGAAGGATTTTGCCGTAGCGATTTCGGACTCAAAGCACTTCAGATAGATAGTTGGGGCGGTTTTATATTTGTGAATTTCGATCCTGACTGTCAATCATTACTAAATAGCCTTGGTAGCTTTACGGACGTCTTCGCGCCCTATCGCCCGGAGGACTGCCGCATGGGTTTTCGCATCCGGGTTGAATACGATAGCAACTGGAAGGCCGTCGCTGAAAACTTCGTTGACGTCTATCATCTTGCCACTCTGCACGCTGAATCGTTTGGTACCAACCAACCGCTCGAATCCTACGAATTTACTACCTATCCTTGGGGATACACTGGTCGCTTCAAGGGCTTGAGCCCGATGACATTGGACGGCATCCCCCGCTTCGGATTAATGCCTTGGCTCAGCGGAGACTATCTTGAGTATGGATATTCTGCGCATCTTTTTCCCAATATGGGCTTCTACGCTCGCCAAGACAATATTCACTGGGTCTCCCAGTGGCCGATCGATGTGAATCGCTCGGTGGCAGAACTGCATATTATGTTTCCTGAAGAATTCCATGAACGGTCAGACTTCAAGGAGAAACTGGCCGACTACGAGCAGTGCTTTAACGTGGTTATCGAAGAAGACATGGCGATGATCGCGGCGCTGCAAAAAGGCTTCGCTTCGAAGGGCTTCGAACCTGGACCCTTGTCGCGATTTGAAAAAGCTGTCCACCACGTCATCCAATACAACCTCGATCGAATCTACGGACCATCGCAATGACAAAGATCGCAATCGTCTATTTCAGTAACTTCAAGGGAAATACCTACACAGAACGTGGTGTTTATTATTTTTGCAAAGCAGTTCCTGTCGATTAATGCGCTATTACACCAAAGACAGGGTTGTGATGTGCCCACCCCTGCCGACCTGCCCGAGGAGTAGATAAAACGGTAGATACTTTTGTCCTCTTGACAACCCTCAGGCGTCTTGGAAAGCTAGAGAGAACAAAGGCAAAGGTTCAAGAGGATTCCTGAGTAAGGAAGTGGCTCCCCGGGACGGGCTCGAACCGCCGACCTAGTGATTAACAGTCACCCGCTCTTAAATCCGTAATCTAAATAAAATCTTGAACTTACATTTAGTCATGCAACATTGCAGACTCAATTGTAGGCCATATGTAGGTCACACGTTGGCTAAATAGCCATTTATCCGTGTTTGCTCTCTATCCCCCGGTAGCTCACTTCGTTTCGACATCGGAGGGCGAAGCTCGGGATCTTGCACTAGCCTTCCAAGCGCCCCGCGCCAAACGCAAAAGCTAGTTTATGGGTAGGATAGAAACGATAGCGATCTTCGTCGTTTCAAGGCGTTGGCGCGCTCTCGTTAACGTCGAGGATCATTCTGTGGCCGATCGCTTCTAAGTAATTTTCTTCTGCCTTAAGCGTGTCCTCCGTTTCTTTGTTGAGACGAAATTTGCTTTGTTCAATTGTTCTGAGTCGCTTAATCTCAGAGAGTGCATATGCTTCCCACTTTCTTGCATTAGAAAATATTATTTTCGATTCTTTCGCTTGTCGAAAGGCTTGCAGAGCAGCTTCAAAATCGTTGAGATGAAACAACGCCATTCCGAGCAACATTTGGTTATTGCCAGCGCGTTTGAGTCCGCCCTTGTGGTTTGCTTTTCGTGCCGCACTTGCTGCGTTGACGAAATCTCCTGTGTCGAAATAAACCCCTGCGAGTCGCGCGTAGAGCGAACCTTTATCTGACAGGCGCGCAGCGTTTTGGAGTGCCGGAATCGCTTCCCGATGTTCATTTGCCTGCACCCAGGCGTTTGCAAGAGTTTCTACATTCTTGGCGTTAGATTCAATCTCGCGGTTATGCATACCAGATTTGATGATACGGCCAGCTTTGTGTGGGATTCCTTGACCAATATACATATACGCTAGGTTGATCAATTCCGATTCTCTTGTTAACGATCCATGAACGTGCAGCGCGTCATACAATGCCAACCTCTTGCGTTCGTTTCCTAGTTCTCCGTGTAAGCCTGCGATTTGCCGTAAGTATAATTCCTTCGGGTAGCTGGTCATTAGTTCTTCGTAGGTTTCGAGGGTTTTCTTCGTATCATTTTTTTCGAAAAATATAGCCGCTTTCATACGCAACCAATCCTCCGGAATAGGTTTCCCATCCTTGCTCGCTAATTCGATCGCTCGCAAAAGATTAGCGAGCGATTCGTCGTAAGATGAGTTTTGAAAATATGCCTGCGTCAACATGATATGAGCTGTTGCTGTGGGTTGCTCGACAGCACGGACCCACTGCTCCATCAGTTCGATCACTGAAGGGTAGTCTTCAATTAGAAAATAAAGTTGAGCCATTGTGTATTTTGCCGTCATTTTGAGGCCGGCAGGCGCGTCAACTTCCGCGATGACGTTTTTGTAGGAAGCGATCGCCGATTCGTATTGCTCCTGAGTTGCATAGATATACGCATAGAAGTTCCACATCTGACTCTTAGCGTAACTATTCAATTTAGAGCTATCTTTAACTGCCTCTAGGATCTTAAGCGCGGCGCTGAAATTGCCGTTCTCGGTTTCTTCTTGGGCTGCCATAAGAATTTCAAACGTGTGCGCGTCGATCGCCCCGCTAGATTGTGCTCGACCTTTCTGACGCGCCGCGTGGGTACTCAGCGACGAGCAGGTTATCAAGGCGACGCACAGGAACGTCCAGAAAGCTCGGGTGACGACAATTCTCAAACTTCGTGGTATAGGAGTGTTGTTCATCTACTCGTGGTCTATTTCAAACGTGATCTTAGTTCGCACGCCAGGTACTTCTACCGCGCGGCCGTTTATCACGCGAGGCTTATATTTGTACCGCGATGCCGATTTCAAAGCGGCTTTGTCGAAGATTTTTTCCGGTTGCGCTTCAACAACAATGCCATCTCTTGTCGTGCCCTGTTTCGTTACCGTGTATTGGATAATGACGTAACCCTCGATACCGCGAGTCAGCGCTCGGCGCGGGTATTGAGGCGCGACTTTGACAATCGGCAAATATTCGCCATCGCTCGCTTGTAAGCCCGTGCCAATATCGAGGTCGAGGTTTATCTCAATACGACCTAGTAAACCCATTCCGTTGAGCGCAGCGTTGTCGTCAATCTTTTCGAATTCTTGTTTGGGAATATCTGGCGGCGGCGTCTCGTCTATCTCCGGCTTAACTGGTTTCTCAATGATGCGACGAATCTCGCGCTCGACATTAGGCATATAAATGTCCGGTAGTTTGATCCGTTTTGTTCGATCGATTTCACCGTCCGCAAATTCAATTAGTGTCACCATCAGCAGTAAAAGGGATAACGTTACCAGCGCGGCTAGTGGTGTGACGGTTATCGTCCTGGTGATATTTGAATCCATCGTAGTCCGTCTACCCTACGGACTTAATGTGATTGTCGCGTTGCCAAAACGACTTTCTCGTAATCTACCACTTCTCGTGCGGCGTCCAATACAGCGGCAAATATTTTTATTGATGCAAGTTCGTCGGCCTGGATTACGACCCCACCCTCCGGGCTTTCAGCGTGTAGGCGCTCTATGTTCGCGCGTACGGACCGAACATCGATTCTACGTTTATCGATCCAAATGCTGTTATCTGCGTTTATCGCAACTAAAACGGTTGTATTGTCTTTTTTGTCTGCGGTATTGGCGTCCGGTCGATTAACCTCCACACCGGATTCTTTGATGAACGTTGCAGTTACGATGAAGAAGATAAGCATGATGAATACAACGTCGAGCATTGGCGTTAAGTCGATTGCGTTGTCACTTTCTCGATCCTCATCAGTTTCAAATAATTGTCGTCTCATGATCAGTGATCGCTTCTGAGGTGATCTTCGATTAGTTCTGATTCGCGAGCGGCTTTTTGGGAGATATAGATATTCGCGAACACGCCGGACAATGCCGCAACCATCCCGGCCATCGTAGGGATCGTCGCCTTCGATATGCCATCGGCCATCGATTTGGCTTGACCGCCACCGGTAATCGATAACACGCTAAATACTTCTATCATGCCGGTAACGGTTCCGAGTAAGCCAAATAGTGGACATAGGGCAATCATCGCCTTTATGAGCGATAAGTTATGCTCAATTTTGAGATGCAATTCTGATATCAATTTGGCGCGAATCGCTTGTGCATACCAAGAGCGTCTTTCACTTCTCGCCTGCCAAAGTTCAATTGCCTGGCGCGCGTCATGTTCGTACGACGTTAAGTAATACAACACCCGTTCAAGCAGCAAGATCCACATGATGAAAGTCAGCCCGGCGATGAAAATTAGGACTGGTCCGCCGAGGGTAAAAAAACCACGAATCGCATCAAGTCCGTCGAGTAAGAAAAACAACATAATGTTCTTTTAGCCGTCGACAGGCAGTTAATGACCTGCTCGTTGCGCAAGAATACCCGCGCTTTGCTCGCGCAGAATATGCAGTAAATTGCGCGCCTTTGTATTGAGTACGGTGTGCGCTAATAGCGTTGGAATTGCGACGATTAAGCCAAGCACAGTTGTTACTAGCGCGCTTGAAATTCCTCCGGCCATCGCTTTCGGATCGCCGGCGCCGTAAATCGTTATCGCTTGAAAGACGATAATCATGCCAGTGACTGTACCTAATAAGCCGAGCAATGGCGCGACCATCGCGATGATCTTCAACAGTGAAAGACCGGCGTTGATACGCGGGCCTTCTTTTAGTATTGCCTCACCGAGTTTTAGCTCTAGAGAATTCGGATCGCTTGTAGCGGAATTTTCGGCTACGAGTAATATACGACCCAGCGCATTATTTTCCGTAGGTTGGTCCCGCTTGAGTTGGCTGGTGATCTGATTAGAAATTGATGTCAGTCGAAAAAATCGCCAAATCGCGAAAACTAACGCGAAGACTCCGATTCCGGTGATGATGTAGCCAACTACGCGGCCTTGATTCCAGCGCTCGGTAAGGGTTGGAGAATTAATCATGGCTTTCAAGAACCCACCGCCAGCGGCGCCAGTTGGATCTATACCGACAGCACTAAACCCGGAAGACGCCGCTTGTAAGGTTCTAGCGTTTTCTGAAAGCCCATCCGGTTGTCGCGGTAACACCGACACGCTCCCGCTATCGGTATCATAGGCGAGGTAATCACCCTGCGATATTAAATTAAATAAGCCGATGCGGACAATTTCACGATCGAGCTGCGTGCCGACCGCTGTTTTGTATTTAACGACTCGCGCGGACTCGGTTAATTCTCGATGCATTTCGAACCAGACTTGTTTAATCTCTTCTAAGCTAGGTAGGTCTGTATCGCTATTCATTTTCTTGATCAAGTCACTCAAAAATGATTCACGGTCTGGAAACTGACTCGACGTGATCGAGCTGCGAAATCGGCTCCGCAAATCCGCGGCTGCGGCCGTTAGGTGACCGAACAATTCTTTTAGTGAACCTAGGCGTGCATCGCGCTGCTGACGTTTTTCATCCACAAGAATCTCATTGGCGTTAAATTCCTGTTCCAACGCATCGCTTTTGGCCTCTAGTTGCGCGATTTCAGCCGCCGTTTCTCGCAAGCGTTCTTCCTGTAGTGCTTTTTCCGCGATGAAAGCTTGTTCGCGCTGCTTATTTATTGCGGCATCTTGTGCTCTGCCTTGTTTAACTTGTCTCAATAGCTCGTCTAACGACAACAATTCATCTGCGGCCATAAGTGTTAGCGGTGCTAACATTAATCCGGCGACTACCAAATGCCTCGCTAGTGCTCTCATCGAGCCACCTCTGGTGCAGCGAGAGGTAAGGTCAAGATGTCGATAGGGGCTTGCTTATTCGCTACTTTGATCCCATTGCGGATCGCCCTGCGGTAGGTGATATTGTCGATCAGCTCCCAGCGTTTGTTCTCGGCACTCCAACGGCCCACCAGCGCAGCGTCCTTTGTTTGGCAGACCATTGCGATCCGTCCGACGCGCAATACATCCACTTCGCGCCGTTGCCCGTCGAGATCGATGATCGCTTGGTAACTGTCGATCTTCCGACCATATTCGTTTTCGATCTGGTAAGCCTCGATCACTTGCCGGAATCTTTCAGCCACATCGATGTCTGCCGCTACCAGAGAATCCTCGAGAAAAGCAATTCGTTGGAGACGTTCACCAACGCTGAAGGGCAGGTCCAGTTCGACGAACTTCGCTAGCGCGTGAACCATGGTACTGACCAATGGCGACATCTGGCGCTCTATCAATGCTACCTGCGAAAGCGATTTGTCAATTCGTTGGAGTAGATCTTTTTGACCCTCGATTTGGGTACTAAGCTGCTGATTATACTCGTTTAACCCATCGGCTTGTTTGAGTAAGGCCCGATATCTAATTAGCCGGTCTTGAGCGCCGTCGACTAATTCGTCAATTTTCGCTTGTGACGATTCCGCCTCCGCAAACTTCTTTTCACCCTCGCGTGCGATGTCGCTCAAATCTGTTGCTAGCACGGCAAATGGCATCGCCATGGACATGCATAACAGGGAAATCCGCTGTGAAAGTGTATGGGACGGCTTTTTTAGCGTAAGAACAACCATAGTTTTACTGTATTGGGTTTTAGATGGCGCAAATGAGTGTCTTGTTGCACGAGCTTCGACGGCTTCTGCGGATTACCACTAGAACGCTTCGTAAGGCAGCATAACCGAACAGTCGATCATCTGACACAGAGCGACGAATTACATGACGCGCCTCCGTGAGCCTGAATGTGGTGACTTACGCAATTGACCGTTAGAAGAAGCAATGCGAAGTATAGGGCGTCAGCTCGCTTTAATCTAATGTTACGCGCAACGGCTCTAAATCGTATAAGGCCCGCGAAATCGAGCCGACCTTGATGTGGACGATTGACTATTTTGAAGGGGTCCCATCGCACGAAAAGCGCGCG
>DPMX01000122.1:0-5386 GCA_003540955.1 Gammaproteobacteria bacterium | reverse complement strand
CCCATCGCACGAAAAGCGCGCGAGGTTTCTCGCGCGCTTTTCGAGTGGTGACTCTTTCTCTCTTCTAGAATCTTCCGAGAATCGAAAACCGTGCACTTATCGGTTGTCCCACGGTCGCCTGATGTGTGCTGTGCGAGTTCGGGAAATAGGTTTCATCTGTCAGGTTTTCGACATTCATCTGGAGACGTAATTTATTGGTCACGTCGTAATAGGCCATGGCATCAACTCGCGTATAACCCGGCAATTTCTGGAACCCTCCATCCCTGATCAAGGTATCGTCCTGGTGGGTCACACCCATGCCAAGGCCAAATTTATCCGAGACTTGATAATCTCCCCAAAAAAACAGCGTGTTTTCCGGTAACTCGCGAGGTTCCGATCCATTAGCGGTTTCTCCATCCATCCAGCTGTACCCGGCACGTACGAACAGGTGGTCGAAAATTTTCCCCTGCATTTGAAGCTCAATCCCTTCGACTTCCATACCCCTAGTTTCGAAGTTTTCACCGGTAACGTTATCTCGAGCAGTGGTCGTTTGCTCGTTTTGAAAATACGCCGCCGTGAAACTCATCATCGGAGCGACGTCCCACTTTACGCCCCCTTCCCAGGTTTCGAATTCATCCGGAGCCAGGTTGTTATTGAGATTTGCAAACTGCTCGCCACTGCGTGGTTGGAACGATGAGCTGTAACTGCCGTAAAGGGATATATTCTCTATGGGTTTGAGGATCACTCCGCCGCGGGGCGACCATTCATTGTCCGTTCGGTCGTCTGAAGCATTTGCTCTGACGTCATCAACTTCGATCTCAAAGCTGTCAAACCGCACGCCGCCGACGAGTTGTAACCAGGGTGTGACAGTAACCTGGTCCTGGAAATAGACAGAATAGACCTCGATCTCCACTTGTGTGAAATCGTTCAGATCCGACCAATTGTTTGTCGTCGTGAAACCAGCTGCATTGATACCAACGCCTCCATTCAGTCCGAGCGGTTCAGCTACCTGAAAGATTTCATTGTCGTCAGCCGTCCTATCCCAGAACGCATTGAAGCGATCCTGATCTGATGAGGTATCGATGTGTTCGCCGCCGAAAAGCACAGTGTGCTCAAGACCACCCGTTTGAAATTCTCCAATCAGGTTCGTTGACAGGATCAGATTTTCACGCTGCGTGGTGTCGATATATCCATCCACTGTCACGACACCAGGGGTATTCGCCTCATTGTATCCCGATGCATAAACGTTCTGATATGACTTGTCGTAATCGCCGTAGAACACATTGAAGTTACCTTTCAGGTTCTCCGTAAAATCGTGTTGAAAGATTGCACGAAATACATGGGCCTCTAGGTCCGTTTGATTCTGTTCCGAATCCCCGAAAACGATATCGTCGAAGCGCTCAACAGGCTTGCCATCGGTTCCTGTTGGAATACCACGATCGATGAAGCGCTCGTGATTTATATATTCGTAAGACAAATCGACCCTCGTATCGTCGCTGAAATCGTATCTGAAGGTCGGGTTGACGCCGATCCGGTCGCCGTCGTAATAATCGCGATGATTGTCCAGGTTCGCGTAGTACGCATTGAGCCGAAAAGCCGACCTATCGTTCAAGGCGTAATTGGTATCGAACTGGACGTCGTATTCACCGTAAGTATTGACGCTCGAGATATAATCGACAAAATTCTCGTCGAGTACGCCTTTCTTCGTGACGCGATTCAGGATTCCGCCAGTACCGCCTCGGCCGAAGAGAAGGGCGTTGGGACCACGCAGTACTTCGACCTGCTCCACGTTGTAGAGCGGACGATAGTATTGAACGTCGTCACGATTGCCGTCTACAAAGAAGTCAGCTGTCGAGCGGATGCCGCGAAACACGACCGAATCGCGATGGCCTTCGCCTTGTGAATTGTTCACCCCTACCGTGTAGTCGACGATATTTCCGATGCTCTTCATTCCCTGCTGTTGAATTTCTTGTTGGGTGGTAATCGTGAGGCTTTGCGGGATGTCGATAATAGGTGTAGGCGTCTTCACTGAGTTCATTTTCGCGGATGCAAGATACTTTTCTGTAACCAGCACCTCCTCTTGCGGCCCTGCCGCCCCGCCTTGAGCCTCCGCCGGTTGCCCTTCCTGAGCTGCTACAGCGGCAGTAAACATTGTTGATAACAGTATCGCGCGCATTATTTTCTGGACAAACATAACTGCTCCTTGAATCCTACTAGGTCGCTTTGGGTTAACGTCTTATTGCCAGTGACGAATGGTGCAAAATCGCAAGTGATTGCCCTGGCGCTGATCAGGATGCAATTGTATCTCTAAATCTAAATGAAAATCAATCTTATTTATACTTAATATATCGTGATGCTTTAATTTACTAACTGAATGACTATGCTCATTTTTAACTTAAAGCGAGAAATGCCTATAGGTCGACGTCCTCTGCAGACTCCTCATTCATGATCCATGCTGAGATCCTCGTCGGGGTCGCTGGCATTGTATCGACGCGGACCTTGTGGTGGACCAACGCGTCCTCGATGGCCGATGAGATTGCGGCTGGCGCCATGAGTCGCCCAGCTTCGCCGCCCCCCTTTATGCCGTGCGGCGTAAAAGGGGATGGTGTTTCCAAGTGAGCTATCTTCATCGCGGGAATATCCATCGAAGTGGGCATTAGGTAATGGTGATATGAGTTAGTTTTCAAGTCACCATCGGTGCCGTATACATACTCTTCCATTAAAGCGGTCCCGATGCCATGTGCGGTACCACCGAGGATTTGACCTTCCATCGAACGTGGATTGACGATTGTACCGTTGTCATGAACCGCTACGTAATCGAGGAATTCGACAATCCCAAGTTTGGGGTCGACCTCGACAACTGCAATGTGACAGCCGTGCCCGACGAACGGGAAAAAGATCCCAAAATCCTTGTCGTCCCCTTTAGGCATCGTCATATGGGGATGGTCATATACTTGATGGCCTTCAAGTCCACTGCTAATTTGAGCGCTCAAATCGTGCTTAAACATTGAGGCTGCCGCCGCGATCTCGACGAGTGACTTGAAGGTGTTGGGCTGCGAGCTGACGCTGACACCTCCGGTTCGCCATTCCACGTCGGTCTCCGGTATTTTTAGAAGTTGCGCGCCGATCTGGCAGGCTTTATCTCTAATTTTGGCGCAAGCACCTTGAATTGCTCCGGCAATCATCACGGTGAAGCGACTGCCCGCAGGTCCTGTTCCTGGCATCCCGGCAGTGGACCCGGCGTATTGAATCGCGATCGAGGTTGGCTCAAGTTGCAGTTCTTCCGCGATCAATTGGGCGACCATAGTCTCGGCACTGTTGCCGGTGAAGGCGCCGGAATAGAGCGTGGCGGTGATATTTCCAATCGCGTCGACTGCCACGCTGATGCTCTCAGGCATACTGCTGACTCTTACGGGCGAGTCCAGTAGTAATCCAAGTTCAGTCCCTGCAAATACACTCCGCTCGTTGGCGGTGCAGTACCCAATTCCCACGCAACGGCCAGCCTGTCGCGCTTGCTGCTGCTTTGCGAGCCATCCCTCATGATCGAGTGTCGCAAGAGCCTTATTAAGCACCGCGTGGTAGTCGCCGCTGTCGTACTCATTACCGAAAGGGATACCGTAGGGAAATTCGTCAGCTTTTATAAAATTCCGACGTCTTATCTCTATACGGTTTAGCTGTAGTGCATCGGCAGCCTTATCGACCATGCGCTCCAGAGCCCAGTTATGTACCTCCGATCCAAATCCTCGACACGCACCTTGTTGACATTTATTGGTTAGCACGGCGTCGATTTGATACTCGACGCTCTCGATTTTATATGGTCCAACAATCTGTGCCAGGGCATTGGCGTGGGTTCCAACCCCGTACTGTAAATAGGCCCCGTAGTCGTCAACAACCCGCATCCGCAAGCCAAGAATTGCGCCGTCTCGATTGATGGCGAGTTCTGTGTTGTATATGCGATCCGAACCGTGATGGTCGCAATTGCTCAGGTTATCGATTCGGTCCTCTACGAACTTGACTGGACGTCGGCACAGCTTGGATAGTGCGCCGGCGATTGCAGCTACTTTTACCGCCCAGGTTTTAGAGCCGAAACTGCCGCCGGCCGGAGTTGGGATCACGCGTAACTTATTACTGGGGATGTGCAGCGTGTTCGCTAGCAAAAATAGATAATTCGAGAAGGTGAGCGAGTTCTGATAAAGCGTCAACGTGCCGCTTGTGGGATCGTAGTCAGCGATGGCGCCAACTGTTTCCAGCGGTTGAGCACCGGATCGGTGCCAACGCAGCCGATCTTTGATGACCAGTTCGGCCCGCTGAAAGGTTTGCTCGATGTCGCCCCAAGTGAGTGTTTTAGCAAAAGCGACATTTGTCTGCAGTGCTTCGTGCACCAAATTCGAGCGGTCCGCGATTGCAACCTCTGGATCGGTGATAGCTGGCAAACATTCGTAATGCACGATAATTTTGGCGCACGCGTCTTCCGCAAGCGCTCGCGTCGTTGCGACTACGACTGCGACCGCTTCACCAACGTAGCGTGCCTTGTCGGCTGCGAGACAGCGCCATACGTGTTGGTCAGGGTGTGGACCTAGATCGGGCAGTGGTTGACAGATATTGAGGGCGTCTATCCCTGTCAGGACGTGCTTGACGCCGGGCATAAGTTTGGCCGTCTCAATATCGAAACCGAGGATTCTCGCGTGCGCGTGCGGGCTGCGAACGACCGCGGCGTGGAGCATCCGCGGGAGCTCGATGTCGTCGATATATCGGCCACGGCCTAGAAGGAACTTAGGATCCTCCACTCGGCGAAGCGATTTCCCGATCCACGCTTTGTTGTTTAGGCTATCCATATCCTGTGCTCGCTATATTTATGCGGTTCGCTCTCTAGTCGTCGCGGCAGCTTCTAACACTGCTTCGATTATGAAAGCATAACCTGTGCACCGACACAGGTTACTCGCGAGCGCCTCGCGAATTTCTGCGGCGCTGGGGTCAGGGTTAGCGCGCAACAGTTCGGTTGCGCGCAACAGCATTCCCGGTGTACAGAAACCGCACTGTAACGCTTGCTTGTTCCAGAACGCTTCTTGCAGCGGGCTCAGTTCGCCGTCGATTGCTAAGCCCTCGACTGTTTGGATGCTGGTTCCATTGGCTTGCACGGCGAGCATCAGGCACGACCGCACTGATTTCCCATCGACAATTACAGTGCAGGTTCCACACACGCCATGCTCGCAACCGGCATGTGCACCGACTAAGCCGAGTTTTTCCCGCAGAAAGTCAAGCAACGACAGACGCGATTCGACCACGATTGCATGGACTTCGTCGTTGACAGTGACACTAATACGATGGTTCAGCTCCACGCATCCCCCTGAGTGGATCGCTCGTGGGCCAGTCCTATCGCGCGTTGGATCAGTACGGTTGCCGCTTG
>DPMX01000241.1:1873-5679 GCA_003540955.1 Gammaproteobacteria bacterium | reverse complement strand
GAATACGATTGAATGCACTGCACCAATTCTGGCACAAGCCAGCATCGCAACAGTAGCCTCCACCACCATCGGCATATAGATCGATACGCGATCACCTTTTTTTACACCCCTATCTTTCAATGCGTTGGCAAAACAGCAAACCTCCGCGTGTAATTCACGATAGCTGATCTTTTTATCGTCTTTGGGGTCGTCACCTTCAGAAATAATGGCGGTCTGTTCACTACGCTTGGCTAGATGACGATCTAGGCAATTATAGCTGGCATTCAGGGTTGCGCCGTCGAACCAGCGTATCTTCCCTCCAACAAAGTCCCACTGGGAAACTTTATCCCAATACCCAAACCAAGTAATGAATTCATTAGCGCGCGCAGCCCAAAACGTGTCTGGGTCATCAATCGACTCGCGGTACATCTTACGGTAGGTTGCGTCATCAATATGCGCCGAAGCGGCGACTACAGGTGGTACCGGATAAACCTTTAATTCGGACATCGCGTTTCCCCTTACGGCTATCGGGAATTCTTAATTAGTAGATGGACGGTGGATTCGAGACCTGCGTTTGCGACCGCGAATGATAATGCAAATTGTAGCATAGAGATTGCAATCAAAATGTGTCCACCATAACGCTCCATTTGTGCAATGTTTTGATCGAGTTCGATTGATTGCTCGAACTCTAGCGGCTAAGGTGAACTGGGGTTTGCCCAATATGCCCGGAGTACAAAATTTTCATGCGTAAACATTCACCAGAACTAGCCTCTGCCCTGCACGCAGTCGCAGAGGCATGTATCGTCACCCGTTTAATTCAATCGGATCTTGATCAGATCCAGCAACTGACGAAAAATGATCGAAGCCCCGTGACAGTCGCAGATTTCGCAGCTCAAGCGATTGTCGGGTTGCGCCTAACAGATGACCTTGGTGCCGTTGCCTTGGTCGGTGAAGAAACCGCAACCGACCTGAGAGCGCTCAAATCCGATTCCTTACCGCGTGCGATAACACGATCTGTGCGTCATATTAGGCCTAAAATCAGCGACCAGGCAGTATTAGATGCAATTGACCTCGGAAACCACAGCGCGAAAGCTACCGCATACTGGACATTAGATCCGGTAGACGGTACGAAAGGGTTTTTAAGGCGGGGTCAATATGCCGTGTCCTTAGCCTTAATCGAAAATGGGGAGGTCCAACTCGCAGTCCTCGGGTGTCCAAATCTGTCGTCTAATTTCGACCGCAGTTTTGATGATCCCGATCCAATTGGTTGTATTTATTACGCGCGTCTCGGAGAGGGGGCATGGTTTTTGCCGGCAAATGATATTTACCGCGAGCCAACTCCCATTAATGCCTCGACGGAAATCAACTTAGACGCGTTGCGGGTATGTGAATCAGTTGAAACTGCGCATTCTAAGCAGAGCGATACGGCGCGAATTATCAAATATCTCAAAGCCACTAGCAAACCATTTCGCCTCGACAGCCAATGCAAATATGCAATCGTTGGGCGCGGCCAGGCAGACGCATATCTTCGCTTCCCAACTGGTGTCGGTTACGTCGAAAAAATTTGGGACCATGCAGCCGGCATGCTGATCGCCCAAGAAGCTGGAGCAGTCGTCACCGACATGCTCGGAAACCCTTTGGATTTCTCTAAAGGCAAGACCTTGAGTGCAAATCAAGGCGTGGTGTGTACGGCACCTAGCATTGATTCACGCATTATTGAATCGATCAAGTCCTTAGGTATCCGACCGTAAACAAAATCCACGAGTGCCGAAACGTAAAAGTACCGAGCTACTATGTTACCGCTAGCTACGCTGCTTGTTCAGGTTATTACATTCCTGTTTAGCGCCCACCGGAAACCTCGATAAAACTGCCGGTGGTGTAGCTGGAGGAGGGGGATAGCAACCACAAAATTGTTTGTGCGACCTCTTCCGCACTACCCTCACGTTGCATGGGGATTGCACTGCGCAATCTATCGATGCGCTGAGGCTCGCCGGCGCTTGCATGGATCTCAGTATCAATGAGGCCTGGGCGGACTGCGTTGACCCGAATCCCTTCAGTTGCTACTTCTTTAGCCAAACCTATAGTAAATGCATCGATAGCCCCCTTTGATGCAGCGTAGTCGACAAACTCATGCGGCGATCCCAGCCGAGCCGCCGCAGACGATAGGTTAACGATAGATCCGCCGGTTCCACCAGAGTTAGTCGACATATATTTCACGGCTTCACGCGCGCACAAGAAACACCCCGTGATATTGACCGAAAAGACGTGTTGTAAGCGCTCAGATGTCATCTCCGCAACACGCGATTGCATCGGGAGTATTCCAGCATTATTCACCAGTCCTGATGGTGCGCCTAATTTTTCGTTGCAAACCTCAAACAACCTCACGACGTCATTTCCATTGGCAACGTCACCTTGCACAGAAAGACCTGATTGCCCTACTGCAGTTATGGCCGCAACGACAGCATCAGCAGCCGAGCTATCACTTTTATAGTTAATACAGACATCGTAACCGCCCTCGGCGGCAAGGATCGCCGTCGCAGCGCCTATGCCCCGACTACCTCCTGTTACAATGATGACTTGGCTCATTCGTACCCCTCCTCTTCTATCGCTGCCAGCCGTAGCATAACCAAGCTAACTCTATCCGTTGCCCTAGCGAATCGAAAAACGCAAACTAAGCGTCTATACCGATACTTAACTTTTAATGACAGATACTGCTAATGAAAGTTCTCCAAACAATGTTGTTTTCCGCTTTCTATCTAATCTCTCTGGCGTCGTATGCAGTTACGACACCGGACGTACATTACATCGCCAAATTATTCTCCACCGCACAAAAATCATCGGCCTATTTCCCCGATATCATTAAAATCAATCCTTATCTGGAAGAATCGCTATTGTATGAAATCCAAAAGCGTTTCGTCGCCCTAAAGGTAGAAGATGGATCATCTATCGCGGGTTACAAGGGCGGGTTTATTCCGAAAGCCCCGATTGGAGGAGTCTTGTTTTCAAACGGGATGCTACGCGGCCTGGAGACAATCAAGCGCGCTAATTTTCAAAGCTTGCTAATTGAGGCAGAGATCGCATTTAAATTCTGTCAATCCATATCAGCGCCGATCTCCAATATCGCCGCGCTAAAATCGTCCACCTGCAGCGTCTCTCCAGCGGTCGAGTTACCCGATGCCGCGTTCAGGAATCTTGACCAACTCAAGCAGGATGTTATTCATCTACGCCGCTTGTTGATTCCCACTAACGTGGCTGCGTCCCACCTACTGCTAGGGGATGGCATGGAGCCAGACGCGGTTGATCTTGATCGGCTTGATATAAAAGTTGACCTCAATAATACACAAATTGGATTTCGCGAAGGCATGGACTCCAATAACAATATATGGGCCCAAGTATTATGGGTGATCAACGATTTCGTCATCGCCAATGGCTACACGATTACCCCGGATCAAGTGATAATTCCAGGTTCCTTAACTGGTTTGCACCCGGGTAGAACAGGCAACTACCGTGTCGACTACGGCGCGCTTGGTACTATTGAATTTGAGGTTCGCTGAATTTCGCGCCGCGACTGACCAGTTCCGGATCACCTTAGGAACTCTGTCATGCCATAATCATCGCGCTGGAACCTACTAGGACCGAAACATGGCAAAGAAAGAAAATGAGCAAGATGATTTCTGGAATGAGGAAGGCGGTGAACGTTGGGTAGAGAATATCGACCGTCTGGAAAACATGATCTCGAATTTGAGTGACCACCTACTAGCCCGTGCTGCTCCGAGCGCCGGCGAAAGCGTACTCGACATCGGTTGTGGTGGTGGGATCACAAGCGC
>DPMX01000241.1:0-1579 GCA_003540955.1 Gammaproteobacteria bacterium | reverse complement strand
TGTGGTGGTGGGATCACAAGCGCAGCACTGGCCGCCGCAGTGGGACCGCGTGGCGAAGTTTTGGGTGCCGATATTTCAGAAACCATACTGAAAGTTGCAAGATCTCGATACGAGAACATTGCCAATCTCAAATTTACGACCGCGGATGCTGAAGTGTTTTCATTCGTTCCGCAAAATTACGACCTAATCACCTCCCGCTTTGGCGTAATGTTTTTCGCCTCACCCAACGCAGCATTTCGTAACATTCACCAAACTGCCAAGCCGAGCGGCCGAATGGTTTATATTTGTTGGCGCACACTGGTAGAAAACCCCTGGATGGGCGCACCTGCTGCGGCAGCGTTTACTGTACTCCCTCCACCTGAAAAGCCCGAACCGGGCACCCCTGGGCCATTCTCGCTAGCTGATCCCAAACTGACCACCAAAATCATGGCTGATGCTGGGTTTAGAGACATTAAATTCACGCCAGTCGATGAACCCGTCAACCTCGGCGAAATAGAACCAGTATTGCATTTTATGACCACAATGGGCCCCGCTGCGGAACCACTAAAATCTGCGACCGACGCAGACCGCGAGGCGGCACTGGCTGCAATGCGGGTGACTTTGGAGCAACACAACACAAAAGACGGCGTGATCATGCCAAGCGCAATTTGGGTAGTCGAAGCTAAAACGCATTAAGACCACATCAAGACGGCCGATAAAAAGCTACTCAAACCGATCAGAAAACGCAGAGAAAAATTGATCAGAGAGTTTACGGGTGGTCGCGCTTAGTAGACGCGAACCGATTTGAGCGAGCTTACCGCCTACAGTCACATTTGCGTTATAGCGTAGCTGCGTGCCTGTGCCTTCGGCCACGAGCTGCACATCTGCCCGCCCTTTTCCAAACCCTACTACACCCCCTTTACCCTCGCCTACAATCGCATATGAGTGAGGAGGGTTACTATCACATACGCTTAGTTTACTTTTGAATTTTGCTTTTACCGGACCAAACTTCGCAATCACATCACATTCGTACTCATCGTCGCCAACTTGGGAAATAGACTCGCAGCCGGGGATACACGCGCGCAATACCTCAGGATCGTTAAGGTCCTGCCACACGTGTTGCGGCGCAGCGTCAATCCAGTATTCACCTTGTATTTCCATGCGTGCTCCTGCACAAGAAAGTTAACCCTTATGGTACAGTTGATTACATAAGAGGGAGTGGTATTTCGTAGGGCACGGCCGCCGAGCGATTTGCGGCTTTGCGACCGTAAATGGAAATCATACCATAGTGGTACTCAATCATTTCCTCTGCCAGAGTGGCTTGAGGCTAATTTTGCGGCTAGTCCGAATCTGAGCAGTATTCAGATAAAAATTTTTTCTGCGGTGTCTAAAATACTCTAACAAGCTCTATTTATCTGATTATTAACATTTTTATGTAAAATATCGTTTTCTGTTCAATGCTGGATCCAAGTCCTATATTGACTCGGCGGCTACACTACAACACTATTCGGTTCGCTACTGCGCGAAATCAAATAACAAATGCGCCCAGCTTCCCTGAAATAATTAGCTTAACCCCATGGTCGAAAAAAGACCCTGGCGA
>DPMX01000135.1 GCA_003540955.1 Gammaproteobacteria bacterium | reverse complement strand
CCGTTTTACGGCAGCTATGGTGGCGTACTCGCTTCAGATGTCGAAGCCGCGCAAGCTCTGTGGGTGAGCTATCGAGATCTGTTAGCTGGCGTAGGGGTCTGTGCTGGGACCGTAGTGTTCAACCCATTTTGTAGCGATCCCGATAGCCACTATAGTGCGCCGTCTGGGACTATTGACCGGCGTCGCCTCCAGATTAACTCGCTTGACAGCGATATAGATTTCCCAGCTCGCCTGTTAAGGCTTGTCGACAGTTCCACTCGCCGAAATATTCGCAAGGCCCAGCGTGACGGTGTGGCGGTTCGCGTTGACGAGGGGAAGCTCGATTTTCTCGCTAATTGTCATCTCGCCAATATGAAAAGAATCAATGGTAGGTCGAAACCCCGAGCATTTTTCAACTCACTCGATCACCATTTCTGTGCGGGACGTGACTATCGTCTTTACGTTGCGCAGATAGACGGTGAACCAGTAAGCGCATTGCTGCTTTTCTATTACAGGCATTATGTGGAGTACTTCGTTCCGGTTACTGTCGATGCGCACAGAAATTCGCAGCCAATGGCTTTAATTCTATATAAAGCGATGTGCGATGCAGCGCGTGAAGGTTATCGAATTTGGAATTGGGGTGGGACCTGGGAAAGTCAGAGCGGCGTGTATCGTTTCAAGAAAAAATGGGGCGCAGTCGAACGTAGCTACAATTATCTGGTAAACGTGGTCGATCCGGGTTTTCTTGAATACGCTACTCAGGATGAATTGGCTGCAAGCTATGGAAATTTTTTTGTTGTGCCATTTAATCTATTGAAACTCGAGCCTGGAGCGATCTTGTGAAGGTTTGCTATTTTTCCAGCGGCCCTAGAGAAAAGGTCCTGCGCGCGATTTTAGAAGCAGGGCACGAGGTCGCCGGCGTATATGTAACCGATATAAAACGTTGGCCAGGCCTTCGTCGTACTATCGAGCTGGCCGAATTAAATAAAATTCCTGTTGAAACCGTGGTGCGTGACGATCTGCAGGACTTGGGATTGCGCCTCCGAGACCAAATTGTCTTTTCGGCTGGGTTCGCCTTTATTTTTCCGCCCGCATTTTTAGCCGGCCCCCGTCTTTGCCTCAATTTGCATGGCACCTTGCTTCCGAAATATAGAGGGTCACGCACGCTTAATTGGGTAATCGAGTGTGAGGACGGCGAAAGCGGCGTCACTGTGCATCGTATCGATGAGGGTGTAGATACGGGTCCTATATTGCTGCAGCGAAGTTTCCCACTATCTCCATTCGAAACTGGTCGTAGCCTCTACCGTAAGACTTTGGCTTTCGAACCCAAGGTGGCTGTGGAGGCACTTGCCAAACTTGAACGGGGAGAAGCTACATTTTCGACCCAGCGAAATGGTGCTGAACAGTTCCCGGATCGTATTCCGGATCATTCACAACTAGATCCTTCTAGATCGCTGAACGATTTGCTTCCACAGATACGTGCAGCCGATCCAGATCTCTATCCGGCGTACTTTTTTGTCAACGGCGAGCAGGTTTGTATACGTATTTGGCGGCCCAAAAAACCGGCGACAGAAAACGATTTGGTGTAACGAGATCTTATATGTTACGTCCAACCGAGGTCCGATCCGGGGAGCACTTAAAAGAAGCAGACGCTTCTGGTGCGCACCAAAAGCTACAACTAGAAATCGAGATTTCTAGGCAGTTTCCATATCGGTTTATCGCCCTCGCTTTTGGAATTGTGCAAACAGCCACTCTATTGATAGGCGCTGCTTTATTACGAATTTTCGGGTTTCGTAAAGAACTGCTCGATCAGGAGTTGGCTACGCACTACCACAACGTGCCCGAGATGGCATTGCATAAAAAAATAGAGTTACAGGCGTTTTTGGAGCAGACGTATACCGGAAAGGGACTTGATCTTGGCTGTGGTAATGGTGTCGTCGGTGGCATTCTTACACGAATGGCCTCGCTTGATGGACTGCATGGGATAGACCATGATCCCGCAGCGCGAAATCTCGCGATGGAGAATGGTTATGCCGCTTTTACCGTAGCGGAGCTGGCTACGATGGAGCCAATGGAACGCACTTTTGATTACGCTATCAGCGTTTGCGTACTTGAGCATGTACGAGATTTAAGTCGAGCGTTAGAAAATATAAAGAGGTTACTTAGGCCCGGTGGGAAGTTGATTTTTTCTACCCCCGCACCGGCGTATCGAAAAAAAATGTTGGGTTATCGTGTACGGTCACTCTTCCGTTTGCGTGCTTCTGCAGAGGCATTTGCCTCGAAGTGTGACCTCAGCAGTATGCATTACAATATATTGTCTGAGAATGGCTGGCGAGAGCGACTAGCCTTTGCGGGCTTTAAGGTGATTCAGGTGGAGCCGTTGTTTAGTCAGGCTCAGCTCGGGTTCTATGATCTGTTGAATTGGCAAATTTACTTCCCACGTTTTTACTGCGCTGACAAGCTGCAAAATTTCGCGTTTAAGCACCCCCATTTCAAGCGACTCGCTTGCTGGGCGACCGCGGTAGTCGTGGGCGCCATGACGGCCAGTAGGGCAAATAAAGAAAATGCGACGCATTACATGATCGTGGCGACGGCTGATGGCGAATAAACATAGTAGGAGTGAAAAATCGTGAAGAGTAAAGCGTTCGGTCGATCGGTCACGGTAGCCAAGCACATTGTTTCTAGAGAAAAGCCTGATACTTTGGAAGAGCAGGTATCCACGGTCACGCTAAATCAAAGCGCAGAACAGAAGGGGCGCTATGAACTAGCGCGGAATATATTTTCTAATGGGCGTTTGCCAAGCAATTTTTCGATCAACCTCGGGGCTGCACCGTGTAATCACTCATGTCTATTTTGTCCGCAGTCAGTAAAGAAGCCAGCCAAAGCCGCGTGGTTGGATATGGATTTGTTGCGGAAAGTTGTGTCCGAGATGCCGGAATCTGGCGTCCTTATGAATATTTCGTCTTACTCGGAGACGCTCGCCGCTCCAAATCTTGTAACTGCTGTTGAGATCATCAAGGAACTTCGTCCCAAGCTCGAGGTCGTGATGGCGACCAACGGCTCGCTATTTCGGGAGCGGGTTGTACGCGGCCTTATTGAGGCTGGACTCGATCATTATTCCTATAGCTTCGATGCACCTGATCGAGAATCTTACGAAAGGCTGATGCAGGTCGACCATTTCGATCGTGTGTGGAATAACCTAGAGCGGCTCGTCGAACTGCGGGCCGAATATGGTTCGTCGATGCGGATAACGACACACATAATGGGTTTCGAGGAGTTTCGCTCAGGTTTCGAATCTTTCCGCGAACACTGGGAGGAAAAGGTCGACGCGGTCATATTTAGACCGGTCGGTAATTGGGGTGGGGAAACCTGGGGTCTCGAAACTCAACTTGCGAAGGGTGGATTCCATATCCCAGAGGCTCAAGTGCCATCCATGCGACTACCGTGCAATTCGATTTTCATGCACTTCAAGTTACAACACGACGGCCGCTATGCGCCTTGTGTGGCGGCGGTACCGGATTACGCACCGGAGGAAGAGGCGCATTCAGTGGCTTATTTGGGAAACGCCGAGTCGGTCACCTGGAGTGACGCCTGGGATCGGCTCTCAGACATGCGGTACGCGCATTTAAGGGGTGGTTGGGATAGCTATGAGTGTTGCAAGACGTGCAACATTTGGAGTTTATGGCCGAATGTGTGGGAAGATGCGGGTCCACAAGCCGAGGAGTCCCGGTTTAGTATCCCTGATATCGAGTTTGCATCGAAGCAGGAGACGGATAACCATTGATGAGCGGCGTAATTCCCATCGGTTGTTCTCGTCTTAATAAATCGTTTGAATTGGTGGATGCGGGTAGCACTTGGAGATTTCTGCTGCCGCGCAGTTGGAACAAGAGATTCAGTGCACTGGTCGACGTAACCATCGAAGTCCCTAAGGGGCAGATCGTCGGTATATTGGGACGTAATGGAGCTGGGAAGTCTACGCTCTTGCGGACCATCGGAGGAATATACGCGCCCGATTCGGGGCAGCTTGCGATTAAAGGTTCGTTGGCCGGCCTCTACGAATTAGGCGCTTCCTATAATCAAGAATTAACCGGACGCCAGTATGCGCGTCGTCTTTTTTCGTTATTTGGCATCAAAGCCGAACGAATGCCGGTTTTGATAGACGACGCACAAGAGTTTTCAGAATTAGGTGTACGCTTTGATGACTATATTTTTACTTATTCGGCCGGAATGGCTGCGCGGTTATTTTTCGCTGTTGCGACCGCTGACTCGTATGACGTTTATCTCATCGACGAGGTTCTTGCGGTCGGTGATCAACATTTCCAGGCAAAATGTTGGCGGCGATTACGTGATCGTCTAAGTGGAGGCGCATCTGGATTACTGGTTACGCACGATTGGTCGGCAGTACTTAGGTTGTGTCGTCGGGCCTATATATTGGAACGCGGTCGCATCTCCTATACAGGACCTTCTGACCTTGC
>DPMX01000227.1 GCA_003540955.1 Gammaproteobacteria bacterium | reverse complement strand
TGCTCTTGGCGAAGAATGCGCTAATGGAGCCGATCGATATGCAGGAATTAATGGTGCGTGGCCCCCGGAATAACATCGAGGAACTGCGCATCGAATTGTATGAAAAGGTCAACGCGCTTGGAATTGGAGCACAAGGACTTGGTGGCCTCACCACCGTACTGGACGTTAAAGTCAAAGATTTTCCAACGCACGCTGCCTCAAAACCGATAGCGATGATCCCTAATTGCGCGGCGACTCGTCATATTCATTTTGTTCTCGATGGCTCTGGTGTGGCTGAGCTCGTGGCGCCCAAGCTTTCGGATTGGCCGAAAATTAGTTGGTCCGCCGGTGCAACCGCGCGGCGCGTCAACTTAGACACAGTCACCCGCGAAGATATAGCTAGCTGGAGACCCGGTGAAACATTATTATTGAATGGTGGGATGTTGACGGGCCGCGATGCCGCACATAAACGAATTGAAGAAATATTAGCCCGTGGCGAGTCGTTACCAGACGGGGTCGACTTCCGTAATCGATTTATATACTACGTTGGGCCGGTCGACGCGGTACGAGATGAGGTGGTCGGGCCAGCAGGCCCGACCACCGCGACTAGGATGGATAAATATACAGAAATGATGCTCAACGAAACCGGCTTACTGGGCATGGTAGGGAAAGCGGAACGTGGCCCGGAGGCAATCGTGGCGATCAAGAAACATCGTGGCGTCTACCTTATGGCGGTTGGTGGGGCCGCGTACCTGGTATCAAAGGCCGTTCGCTCCTCGCGGATTGTTGCCTTTGAAGATCTTGGGATGGAAGCGATCCGAGAATTCGTCGTGGAAGACATGCCGGTTACCGTCGCGGTTGATGCGAACGGTGAGTCGGTGCATAAAACCGGCCCACGCGAGTGGCAGTCCCGAATTGGGAAGATCCCGATTGCCGTTCAAGTATAAGCGCTGATCGTTGCGACAGATTAACTGTCAATCGCGACTTCGGCCTCGAGTTCTACTGGTAAACCAAACGGTAACTCAGCCATTCCGACTGCCGAACGTGCGTGATTTCCTCGCTCGGGACCAAACACTTCGACGATAAGATCGGTACAGCCATTAATCACCAGTGGTTGTTGCTTAAAGTCAGGTGCGGAACTGACCATCCCGAAGATCCGTAACCAGGCTGAAATTCGGTCGAGCTCTCCAAGTTCCCGCTTTAGACTTGCTATCATCGCGAGTGCTGCGAGGCGCGCTGCTTTCTGTGCATCGTCTAGCGACACCTCACCCCCAACTTTTCCAAACGGACCCGCCAAGGAGCCATCGATGTTTTGTGGGCCGTGACCTGATACATAGGCGTGTTTTTTATGAACTCGAACCCATGGAAACGTAAGTTCAACGCCTGGTGGGAGTGTCAGTTGTGGAGGTAATTTTAGGCCAAGGGCTGCAAGTCGTTCTTCTGTTTTTCCCATTGTTGTCTTCCGTTAGTTAAATTGTGATCGTTAGTATCGCACCTTAATAGGGAGTTAGAGAAATACCAATACCGAGCTTAGTGGTACGGTCGTTCATCCACGTTGCGTTCAACTAGTGTGGAATTAGATTGCGTTTTTGCAAATAATTTTGAAATCGCGTGCTATTGTTCTGTAGATCTAAAGTGTTACTGTACGACGTGATCACTCACGTGCTTCAGGTGCCCTGCGGAGGATTTATGCTTCGGTTAAATGTTGTCGGCAGAGTCGTCGTTTGATTTTGCTGTGTCGAGTGCCCCAGTCGGAACGATAGAAACACCTGTCGTTGTTCTCACCCGTGTTGCCTGAACTCCAAAAACTGTCCCCAATGTCCTATCATTTAGAGCCTGCTCTGGGGTGCCTTCGACTGCAACGGCACCGTTGTCGAGGACAACCAAGCGGTCGCAAAAGCGAGCGGCGAGCGAAAGATCGTGTAGTGATAGCACCACCGCGGTTCCTTGTAGGGCTTGTCGCTTGAGTACCTCAAGGAAGTGCAGTTGATATTTCGGGTCTAATGAAGCTGTGGGTTCATCGGCGACGATTACTCGGTGCTCGCCAGCAAGCAATCGTGCGAGATGAACACGCATACGCTCGCCCCCCGAAATTTTATCGACACGGCAATCGATGAATTCACGAATCTCGGCTGTATCGATGGCTCGATTAATTGCTCCAAGATCTTTAGACGTCTTCCTAACCAATGAGGTTTGATGTGGAAGTCGCCCTAATTTGACGGCTTGCTCGACTAATATCGGCCAATGAAAGGTGGCGTTTTGAGGAAGGTATCCAACTGCTTTGGAAAATTCGACCATTGATATTTCCGCCCATCGTTTGCTCTCAAATAACACGTCGCCAGAGTTGGGCACCTGAAGGCCGAGGAGGGTTCTCAGTAGGGTTGTTTTACCGGAACCATTTGGACCGAGGATTCCTACACATTCTCCGGCCTCTACATTGAAACATACAGTGTTTAATCTCCGACGGTGTCCGTGTTGAACGACGATCTCGTGTGCGGTGAGTATGCTCACATTGACTCGCTCCGGGTTCGTATCACGAGATATAAGAAAAACGGTGCGCCGATAAGTGATGTGACCACGCCAAGCATTAGTTCTGTGTGCCCGATCCCGACTCGAGAGCTAAGATCAGCAGCGAGGGTTAGGCAGGCTCCACCCAAGCCACTTAGTGGCACCAAAACTACTGGTCGGTACCCAACCACTGGACGCAAGAGGTGCGGTACGACAAGCCCTACGAAGCCGATGATGCCTGCGACAGCTACACCGGCGCCGACGGACAAGGAGCTACCAATCACAACTAATAAACGGGTACGCTTAATGTTCACGCTTAGGCTGCTAGCTACTTCCTCTCCCAGCACGAAGGCGTCGAGCGCGCGTGCAGCGCTGAGGATTAACAGCCAACCAATTAAAGAAAACGGTAGTACTAGCCAGACATGGTTAAAACTTCGGTTGGCTAATGAACCCATAAGCCAAAAAAATATTTCGTAGGCTGCAAATGGATTTGGGGATAGGTTTAACACTAAAGCCGTTAATGCACCGCCTAGACTGTTAATGGCAACTCCCGCGAGGATTAAAGTTAGGGTGTTGAGGCCTCGGCCAGCTAGAGCTAATAAAACGATGACAGAAACAAGTGCCCCCGCTATGCCACCAATTGGAAGAGCTAGGGGATGCGCGCTCGCGAAACCAGAATAGAAAACAGTTACAGCGCCAAGTGCACTAAGTGCCGAGACGCCAATGATACCTGGTTCAGCAAGCGGGTTTCGCACTAGCGATTGTAATGCAGCGCCGCTGAGACCGAGCGAGGCGCCAATCGCGATTGCCAGAATCGATCTAGGGAGGCGGATCTCCTGGATAACAGTCGTGATTGCACTTTCGTCTTTATCTAAAATCGCCGCCCAGACCTCATTGAGTTCGACTGGTACTGGGCCTACTAATAGCGATCCGAAGAACAGGCCAGCGGTTAGCAGCATCAAGCCTGTCGCAACTGCAACAACTATATTGCTTGCTGACATCCTGTCCAAACCAGCGAGCACTGGAGTTATTCTGAAACGAGCATAGCAAGACGAGCCGCAGCAGCAGCAATAAAAGTACCGCCACAAGACCAATATTTTTCGGATAGCTTGATTCGCAACGAGCGTGATTGGGTGATGCCTTGGGCGTTGAT
>DPMX01000252.1:690-2682 GCA_003540955.1 Gammaproteobacteria bacterium | reverse complement strand
GTCTACAGGCTCTACGAATAGCTTAAGCGGTACGGCCGCAAAACAGCAACTTGATAGTTTCTCTAACAATGGTGCGAATTGGTGGCTGGAATGGATCCCCGATGAAACCGGGACCTACTCCAAAACTGCCGAACGAATCGATCGGGGACCACCTAGCTACTAGCAAACCACGTTTAGCCGTACTAAGCCTAGGTCCAAACCTGATAAGCCTTAATTCTTCCTGGTGGGTACCCAAGCGTTACTCAGCGAGCGTCGGACCGTCTCCGCCAACGCGTGTTTGCCGCATCAATCGACGCCACCGGTCCGCGTCATAACCCAGGCCTCGGTGAAGCACGCACCGATTATCCCAAATAACCGTATCGCCTACGCGCCATTGATGCGCATATACCTGTTCTGGAGCAGTCGCATGCTCTAACAAGTCATCGATTAAACGCCGACTCGCGATACCTGAGTAACCAACAATCGAACGAGCATGCGATCCGACATAGTAGTTTTTCCGTCCGTTATTCGGATTCGTGCGTACTAGCTTCTGCTCAATCGGAGGCAAAGACGCAGCATGGTTGGGGTCAACCGGCGCGATTTGGCCACGGGAAAACACGTAATCATGTAATACATGCAGCGGATCGATCTCCTCCTGCATAGCTTTAGGTAAATCCTTATACGCCTCACGCTGACTGACATACTCGGTCACACCACCCACCCCAGGCACTTCGTAGGCGTGGTTGATTGAATACCTTGCTGGCACCAATCTGAATGAAGAGTCCGAATGCCAAACGTTGTTACCAGATTGATATAGTGTATGTGGATCGGCATTGTCTTTCTTAGTTTCTGCGTCGATGACGTTACCAATGGTAGCGAAGTAATCAATCTCACCGGTCATACCGAACTTCACATGATTGGGTTCAGGTACACCGAGGCTCCTGGTCAACATCAGGTGTGCCTCATCGATCATTTTTTGATCCGGAAAATGCAAAACTGAATATTGATCCAATCCGTCGTGGATCATACTGACTTCCTCCTCAGTCAGTAATTGCGATAAATCGATTCCGGTTACCCTGGCACCGATAGCTTTATGAAGGCGTTCGAAAATAAGCCGTGTCATATTTCCTCCTATGGTGTAGCCAACCGAAAGACCGGTAACATCTGCCCGGGGACCTGTTTGACAAAGTCCACAGTCACCAGCGCGCCGACCGCTATTGAATCCGGATCACTTCCGACCAAGTTACTGAGCATACGCAGTCCAGCTTGCTCTTCAAGCTCCACCTCGACTACGACATATGGAACACGTTCAACAGCAGCAGGATGGACGGGGTGAATGACTGTCGTCCAAGTAGTTATTCTGCCCCGACCTGATAAGGGAGTCCAAGCAAATTCTTCGCCGGAACAAAAAGTACATAGCGGCGCCGGTTGCCAACGAAAGTTTTTACAGTCAGCGCACTGCTGCATAACCAGACTAAGCTTGTTGCAAGCAGCCCAGTAGGGTTCGGAACCGTATTCCGGGATGGGATACGGAAAATTAGACTGCGCACTCAAATTTCACCCTTCAGGATCATCGCAGAAGTCGGCACAGCATTACCGCCTGACACGAATACATGCTTCGCTTCACTGACCTGACAGCGAGCCGTGCCGCGAAGTTGACGCACGGCCTCGATCGTATTTTGCATGCCATGAATATACCCTTCCGATAAATTACCACCGCTCGTATTCAAGGGTAGTTCACCGTCTGGCCAGCGTAAACGTCCACCGCCAACGAAGTCCTTGCCTTCACCACGTTCACAAAACCCAAATTCTTCCAACGCCATTAACACAAGCGGTGTAAAATGATCATAGATGAAAACCACATCGATATCGTCATGGGTAATGGCCGCATCGGTAAATAAGCGTTCTGCAATGATAGTCGCTTCGGTTTTAGGCGATTCGATATCTCGCACCATGAATCGATGATTCCATGGCCCACCGCCTAGGCCGCCGGAGGCTATATAGACCGGCGGC
>DPMX01000252.1:0-385 GCA_003540955.1 Gammaproteobacteria bacterium | reverse complement strand
CGGAGGCTATATAGACCGGCGGCTGTCGCAGATCACGCGCACGATCCGATTTAGTCACGACCACCGCGGCACCGCCATCAGTTTCAAGGCAACAGTCGTAGAGACGCAATGGGGTCGTAATCATTCGAGAATTTTGGTGATCTTCAATCGTCATGGGATAACGATACATTGTTGCATCCGGATTGAGGTTAGCGTGATGTCGACAGGCAACTGCAACTTCTCCGAAATGCTTTGATTCGGTGCCGTATAAATGCATATGGCGTTGGGCGGCCAAGGCGACCATTTGGGCTGGGCTAAACAAACCATAGGGAGCAGCGTAGCTCGCGGCACCAGCTGCTCCTGCCGCCGTGGATGCCTGACCAAAACGCAACGTACCCCGGCCTGA
>DPMX01000153.1 GCA_003540955.1 Gammaproteobacteria bacterium | reverse complement strand
GCATTGCAGTAGACTCAACTAAAAGCATATCGAGCTTTTTATCTATAGAGATCTCCATATTGTTGAGGCATCGCTGGCACGTTGTCGTAAGTTCCGTATTTATTTTTCCACCAAGGCGGATCCCCGTTTCCTCCTGCACAATATTCAACCTGACCATAACTGGTCGTGCAGCGGAATAAAGAGGGTCGATTCGTTGCAAACGATCCGACGAGATGACTCCCGACAGCGCCCCGATCAGTTCCGCCAGGTATCGCGTATCGAGATATTTTGGTAACTCCTCCAGCATCGAGCGCCGTAGTATAGGGTATCCACGTTTGCGATAGAAACTCCTAGGCCTCATCACTCAGGGAATGCGCCAAAGATTAGTTTATTATTATATAAGTAATTGAAAAAAATAAGGAAAATTACTCACAATACAATTTTCTATTAACTGTGCTAAAACCACCTTACCGCCTCTTTTGCCACCGCGGTATGTAAGTGTGACATCGAACCCCCTCAGTGGAGCCCCAACGAGCCATACAGAAATGTCTCAGTAATCGTTGCACCAACACGTCGCGCAAACTGGTCTAATACGTTTTGCCTTGGAGTAAAGTCGACAATTTTTTCCGCGCCAACGATTTCACGGGCCACAAAACTTGCCGATCCTAATCCATCGATCAACCCTAATTCTAAGCAACGCTCACCACTCCAAACATAGCCGGAAAATAGTTCGGGCGAGTCAACTAGCCTGTTGCCGCGGCCTTTTCTGACCCGGCTGATAAATTGCTCATGAATTTCTTTCAGCATCCCTTTGATGTGTTGCACATCTTCTTGTTTAAGGGGGGAAAATGGATCGAGAAATCCTTTATTCGCTCCTGCTGTAAGCAGCCGTCGTTCGATACCGAGTTTTCCTAAAGACTCTACAAAGCCAAACCCATCTATGCGTACGCCGATTGAACCGATTATGCTTGATTTGTTCGCGTAAATCTCGTCCGCCGCAACCGCTACATAGTATCCACCGGATGCGCCTACGTCTTGTATCACCGCGTAAACTGGAATGTCTGGGTTTTCTCGCTTTAGTCGGTAGATTTCATCATTAATATAACTAGATTGGACCGGGCTGCCGCCTGGACTATTGATCCGGACGATTACGCCGGCCGTATTCTCTTCTTCAAATGCGGCCCGTAAGCCAGTGACAATCATGTCAGAACTTGCATCTGTAGTACTAGAAATTACACCTTGAATGTCAATGAGGGCAGTAATTTTTTTATCAGAGATCAAAGACCCTAATGAGAATGACGGTATAGACACTAAAGCAAATCCCAGTAAATACAGCAGGAACACCGCCTTGAAAAAATTATTCCAACGGCGTGCAATTCGTTGCTCACGAAGCGCCTCCACAGCAAATGCCGACGCGAAATTATCATTATCCTCTGGTTTCATCATTGTCTATCCATTCTAATAGTATTCTGTAAGTGGTTCACTCCATAGCCTTAAGTTCAATTGGTAGCTCGTTAAAATTACTTAACACAAATGAAGGGGCAAAAGGCAGTAAGCGATTCACCGAATGAACTCCCCAATTCACTCCGGCCCGCAATGTTCCAGCGGCTGCGGCCATCGCCAAATCGTACTCAGTGTCTCCAATCATTATGACTTCTCGGGGAGCCAAGCTAAGTTCGCTCATGATTTCCTGCAGCATCTTTGGGGACGGCTTGGGCTCGCTGACATCTGCAGTCCGAGTTGTTGTAAAAAATTCCCCTATGGCGGTCCCTTCAATTGCCCTTTTTAATCCCGCTTGACTTTTCCCAGTTGCGACTGCCATCAAGTACCCCGATTCGCGCAATTCAATTAGTGTCTCGCGCACTTTTGGAAACAAAGGGGGCAAGGTCGGGCGGCCAAGGAAATATTTACTATACGCTAGCGTCAATCTGCCTTGTACTGCCGCTTTTATGTCTGGACTTAGACACTTCCACGCATCTCGTAGACTCAAACCAATGGTTTCTCGAATTGCTCCGTAGGCAGGTACCGCCAACCCCTCCTCCTCGTAGCTTTTTCTTATTGCATCGACAATTGCATATTCCGAGTCCATTAGAGTCCCGTCCCAATCAAAAACGATAAGTTTTAATTGGCGCAACGTAGCTCCGTGAGAAACTCTTCCAATTCCTTTGGCAATGGTGCTTCGACTGTGATTTCCTCGAATGAACCACCAAGTTGTAACGTAATAGAACGAGCGTGTAAGAACATACGACGTAGACCGCGCTTACGCAGATTAGTATTGACGATCGGATCTCCATATTTCTTGTCGCCAGCAACGGGGTGTCCAGAGGCGGCCCCGTGCACACGTATTTGGTGAGTGCGACCGGTTAAAATTTGAGCCTCCACTAATGATAAATCCCCGAAACTTTCGATAGTTTTAAATTTAGTCGCTGCCGGTTTGCCGGTTCTCGAAACTGTCGTAATTTTCTCCCCTTCGGCTCGGGACGTGGCGAGCCTGAGCTCTATTAGCTGACAAGTGGCAGAAAATACGCCGTTAAGCAGTGTGACGTAGGATTTTCGGCAATCAGGAGTTTGTATTTGCATCTGAATTTGCCGCAATGTCGGGTAGTCCTTAGCGAATACCAAGCAGCCTGAGGTATCTCGATCAAGTCTGTGGGCCAATTCAATACCTGGGCATTGAGGACGCAATTCACGGACAATGTCAATCGCGCCATATCGTAACCCACTACCTCTGTGGACCGCTATGCCTGCTGGTTTATCTATTACTAAGATCTTGTCATCTTCATAGATGATGGCGTCCTCTATCAGGGTCCGTCTGGCTGCACTAATGACCCGACCCGATGCTAGTGCTTCCATCAGAGGCGGGATACGCACCAAATCGTTGGCCAATAGTTTTAACTCTGGGCGCGCTCGCGACCCGTTGACCCGGACCTCCCCTCGTCGGATTATTTTGTATATAAATGATTTTGGTACGTTTTTTAGGACGCTTGCAAGGAAATTGTCTAATCGGCGTCCGCTTTGATTAGAAGCAACTTCAACCGTTTGAACACTAGTTTTAGTCATAAATACGAGCCGCCATATATGGTTGCAGATTGCCGGAGCTGTTTAACACTGTTATATTCGCACCGCGCAATAGCACGGCGACTACGAAGAATATTTATGCCAGTGCACCAGGCAGTTAGCGATGGGAAGGCGACATTCTATCAAATTGTAGCCCATTCCATGTGACGGAGAACGAGGTGTAATTCGTAGTCAGCCGACCATTTGGGACACCTATTATCGCTATACCAGGAGGGGTAACGCGGTATTCAGTTCGGAACGCAGGTGCTTGATGGCAGAAAACAGCTTAGTAGGGCCACGGACGGTAGCATTAGAAGATTATTTATGCGCGGAAATTGTTTCGGCACCGATCGAGCACCCGCGCTGAGAAGCTCCTTGAAATCCGTCGTGAAAAACGGACACCGCACTAAGTACGAAATACGGTGAACGACGGAAGCAAGTCGAGCTCTAGAACTTAGGAAGTCTACAATGAAGAGAATGCTGATCAACGCGACTCAGCCGGAGGAGTTGCGCGTTGCACTGGTGGATGGCCAGCGACTTTACGACCTCGATATTGAAGCGATTGGTCGTGAACAAAAAAAATCGAATATATACAAAGCGAAAATAATGCGTCTTGAGCCTAGCCTTGAGGCCGCTTTTGTGGATTACGGGACCGAGCGTCACGGCTTCCTTCCCCTCAAAGAAATCTCCCGAGACCTATTCAGGATGCAGCCCAAGTCGGGAAGTCGGGTCAATATTAAAGATGTGCTCGAAGAAGGTCAGGAGTTAGTTGTTCAAGTCGAAAAAGAGGAGCGCGGAAATAAGGGCGCTGCGTTAACGACATTTATTAGTCTCGCTGGCCGTTACCTTGTCGCAATGCCAAATAATCCCCGAGCGGGGGGTGTGTCACGCCAAATTGAGGGGAGCGATCGAGACGAGGCTCGCGAGGCGATGCGGGATCTGGAGATCCCGACAGACTTGGGTCTGATTCTCCGCACTGCTGGCGTAGGAAAATCGGCTGAAGAATTGCAATGGGATCTCGATTATTTGGTGCAACTTTGGGAAGCTATCGACGATGCATCTGAGAGTAAAAGCGCCCCATTTTTAATTTATCAGGATCAGAACGTAATAATTCGGGCGATACGGGATTATCTGCGCGGCGACATCTCAGAAATATTAATTGACGATCAGGCTTTATTTGACACTGCGCGCGAATTCATGCAGCAAGTGAT
>DPMX01000035.1:926-5967 GCA_003540955.1 Gammaproteobacteria bacterium | reverse complement strand
CGGAACCGATATTGCGATAAAAGAGCTTTATGATGCCGTTGTAAACGGTATGGAACTCGCCGATTATCCTGAGCCGGAAATACGTGAGCTTGGGCCTGATGATGCGCCTTCTATTTTGCTGGACCCAACGCGCACGTTTGCAGATTTTGGAACGGTTGAATTCACCCCCTTGAGTGAAACGGTGCGCGCTGCTGTTGAATATTATGGTGCTTTTGGGGTTCACGGCGGATACACCCATTTGAAAGTTGATGAGAGTTAATCGAGGAATACTTCGTGCGTATTATTATTACTGGTGGCGCGGGGTGTTTGGGATCTAATCTCATTGAGCATTATGTCCCAGCAGGTCATGAAGTGCTGGCTATTGATAATTTCGCGACTGGTAAACGCGAAGTATTACCTCAGGTGTCAGGATTGACAGTCATCGAGGGGAGTATCGCCGACAACAATTTGATAACTCAATGTTTCGATGATTTCGAGCCTACACATGTAATCCACAGCGCAGCGGCGTATAAGGACCCCGCAGATTGGCACGAAGATACCGCAACCAACATCATTGGCACTATTAACGTAGCACAGGCGGCTGCGCGGCACGGCGTGGCGCGATTTGTGAACTTTCAAACGGCACTATGCTATGGAATTCCGCGCCAAGTCCCGATTCCGGTAACTCATCCGACAGAACCCTTCACAAGTTATGGGATTTCGAAAACTGCAGGAGAACGTTACTTGATGGCCTCCAGTTTGCCCATAGTGTCATTACGGTTGGCGAATATTACAGGGCCCCGTTTAGCTATCGGGCCGATTCCGACCTTCTATAAACGGTTGAAAGCGGGACAAAATTGTTTTTGTTCAGATACCGTACGCGATTTCCTCGATATCGCAGACTTTCTTTCCGTGATGGATATCGTTATGGACGATGGCGCACCCGACGGGGTGTACAACGTATCTACTGGCGATGGTCGATCGATTAAGGATGTGTTTGACGTCGTTACGGCACACCTCGGTATTGAGTTAACTAAACCGGTGCCTATAGTTCCCCCAGGGGAGGATGATGTGCCTAGCGTGGTATTGGATCCCAAAGAGACTCAGCGCGCACTCCGATGGGAAGCTAGATTTGACTTCGTTGATACCATTAGGCGCCAACTCATATGGTACGACAAGCACGGTGTTTCGGATATCCACAGTCATTTATCAAAACCTCAAGCGTAACTTTTCAAAGGGAGACGGAAAACAACAATGACCGAATTAGCTTTTGGCGATAGTAAGATCTTGGTAGTTGGTGGGGCTGGCTTCGTCGGAAGCAATTTAGTACTGGCGTTGCTTCAACAGCAACCCCGCGAGATCATTGTCGTGGACAATTTCCTATCATCGGATATTGGGAACGTGCCTAATGATCCGCGCGTTCATTTAATTTTCGGCAGTATCACGGATGACAAGATTCTTGGATCGTTACCAGAGGACCTAGATTTTGCTTTCCATTTGGCTTGCTATCACGGCAACCAGTCATCGATTGCAAATCCGTTGGCAGATCATGAGAATAATACACTGACGAGTTTGAAACTTTTCGAATCTTTCAAAGAGAGCAAAACGTTAAGAAAAATTGTCTACGCCGCGGCTGGATGTGCAGTGGCTGAGAAAACTTTTGATGGCGCTACCGCGACAAGTGAAGAGGCGCCAGTTTCTCTCTATCACGATAGTCCGTACTCGATTTCAAAATTGATTGGGGAACTATATGGTAATTACTATTGGCTACGTCATGGCATGCCTATTGTAAAAGCGCGATTTCAAAACGTTTACGGACCAGGTGAAGTGCTCGGTGCTGGTCGATGGCGCGGAACTCGGCATACAGTTTGGCGAAATGTCACGCCGACTTTTATATGGAAAGCGCTGCATCATGAAGCATTGCCTCTGGACAATGGAGGCAATGTAAGTCGTGATTTTATTTTTGTTGAAGATATAGCTCGTGGCCTAATGGCGTGCGCCCAGCACGGAAAATCAGGTGAGGCATATAACTTAGCTTCTGGGGTCGAAACGGATATCCTGAGCCTTGCTAATATGATTAATGAAGTTGCCGAAAATCCAACACCGGTGGATCTGCTGCCTGCGCGCGATTGGGATCGATCAGGAAAGCGGTTTGGATCAACTAATAAATCAAAACGTGAGATCGGTTTTGAGGCAAAGGTTACTCTGCGGGAAGGATTACAATGCGCGGTAGCTTGGACGCGTGCTAACCGGGATCGGATCGAGCGTTGTATAGCCCAGCATGAATATTTCATGGTGAACGAATAGCTTGTATGTTCAACTGTGGGTTTGACTAGGGTTTAACGTCGCGACTTAGAACGGCAACAATCGCCCGACCTAAATTGTCTCATTAGAAAATAACGTTTCGTGGTAATGCGTATTCTATTGCTTTGTGATTATCGCCCAAATGGACCGGCGACTGTCATTGATCATATAAGTGCATTGCAGCGGAATACCGGCCACGACGTGTCGACACTGTCTATTTTCGGCGACCTCCCGAATGGGCTCGATCTGAATCAATTTGATGCCGTCATATTACATTATTCATTGGTCATAGCTAGTGACAGCTATTTGGCACCACTTGCTCGCTATCGGCTACGTAAATACGCTGGGGTCAAGGCAGTTTTTATTCAGGATGAATATCGCTGGGTTAATCGTACGTTAGACGCGTTGTGCTATCTAAAAGCTAACGTACTGTTTACTTGTGTTCCAGAGTCCGAAGTTGAAAAAGTCTACCCTACGGAGAGATTGCCCGGGTTGTCTAAGTTCAATGTTCTCACAGGGTATGTGCCTAAGGCGCTGACGACATTTAAATCTCCTTCGTATGATGAGCGCACGATCGATGTAGGGTATCGAGCAAGAAAGATCTCTGCGGCATATGGCGAACTGGGCCAGGAGAAATGGCGGATAGCCGATCGCTTCCAGACTGCTGGAATACGTTTTGGTTTGAATTGCGACATTTCCTATGATGAAAATGACAGACTGTATGGGGAGAGCTGGATCGATTTTATTCAATCTTGCAGATCCGTACTCGGGGTTGAGAGCGGTGCTAGCGTCTTCGATGCAACTGGTAAAATTCTTCCTGCGGTCGAGGCACATGAAGAAAATGATCCAAAGACTCCGTTCGAGCTGCTGCGAACGCAATATTTTCCGCAGTTAGACGGTGTGGTTAGAATGAATCAAATATCGCCTCGATGTTTTGAGGCCGCGGCATTGCGCACGTTGATGATTCTTTATGAAGGTGAGTATTCTGGAATTTTGTCGCCCGGTCGGCACTATGTCGCGCTCCGCAAAGATCATTCAAACGAAGAAAAGGTAGTAGCGGCTCTACGGGATAAAGATACTTGGGAACGCATTACGGAGAATGCCTATACAGAAATTGCACTAAATCCTGAGTACGGTTTTGAATATTTTGGGCGCTACATTGGTGAGATTTTGGAGGCGGAGTTGGTGCGAACAGGTCGGCAGCCTTTACCTGGTTTCGTCGACTCGGAAGTTTTCGAAGCGTTAGCGTGCCGAACGAGCATTGACGTTAAAGCGAAATTAAGAGGAGGCGAAATACTGTCATGGTGTAACAGAATTCTGGATCGTTACGTTATGCAATTATTCCCGGCGCCACTAAAACATATCGCGCGACGTATTTTACGCAGAGTTTATCTGTCGACTTCATCCGCTTTTAGGATCTTGACCCAGTTGCGACGTTACATTGACTTCATCATTCACTTTAGGATACCTGTTTACACCTTTGTTTTTCTCGCTTCAGCGAGAAAAACATTGATAGAAGATTTAAAGTATTTGAACAAGTTATTTCGTTACGGATGTGAAGTACACGAGATGACAGGGAAAGCACCATTTTCATTGATATATGAACGAGAAGCTGAGCATTTAAAATTGACACCATGTGACAATCTCGGAGATTTAGACTTCAGAAATAAAGTATACGAAGAGATGAGTATTTCGGCGCTAGCGACAGTGCATTGTCCAATACGAAAGGTTTCGATTGAACTGGACGACGCAGAATGTCGGAAGCTAAGCGTTGGAGGAGAAGAAAAGCAATTTCTTCACAGCCTAGCGCTGGTCATCCAACGGCATCCATCATTCGGAGTCAAACTATTTGTTGGTGGAAATGGCCGACCAAGGTGGTTAGATAAAGTAGTCATTATATAAATCGTGAAAATTAAATAAGGAAAGACGATGTGTGGTATCGCAGGGTTAATTAACTTACGTGGCGAGAAGGTCCCACGTATTAATCGCGGTTTGCGTGTTATGAATGCCCTCCAAGAGCATCGTGGACCAGATGATGACGGTGTATGGGTGGATGAAAAAGAATTCATTGGTCTCGCTCATCGTAGGCTTTCAATTATCGATCTCTCAAGTGGTGGGCGCCAGCCGATGCTCGGTCTGAATGGTGCTGTCATTACCTATAATGGTGAGATTTATAACTTCCTAGAGCTTAGACAGCAGTTATCAGCCCATTGGCAATTTCGGACGAACTCGGACACCGAGACAATCCTTGCTGCGTACGAACACTATGGATACGACTGCGTCGATCATTTGCGCGGGATGTTCGCGTTCGCGATATGGGATCCTCGAAAGCATGTATTATTCTGCGCACGAGATCGTTTCGGCATTAAGCCTTTTTACCATATGCAGGTTGGCGATACATTTTACTTTGCGTCGGAAATCAAGGCGTTGATGCCTTTCTTACCTGAAGTGAATACTGACCCCGCTGGATTGGTGGAATATTTAACGTTTCAGTACACGATTGGCGCTAATACGTTATTCCAAGACATCCGACAATTAGAACCCGCTCATACTTTAGTCGTTAGCGGGGGAAGGTATCAAACAAAGCGCTATTGGGATGTTAGTTATGACATTAATCTTGATCGGAGCCCAGCATATTTTGAGAACCGCCTTCGCGAGTTGCTTGATGATTCCGTGCGTGTGCACATGCGCAGTGATGTGCCGATTGGCAGCTATCTTTCGGGCGGTATAGACTCAAGTCTTATCGCAATTTTAGCAA
>DPMX01000035.1:0-609 GCA_003540955.1 Gammaproteobacteria bacterium | reverse complement strand
TTTAGCAAGCCGAGAAGATGCTCGAAATTGTGAAGCATTCCACGGTAAATTTACCGATCATCCGGGTTACGATGAAAGTCATTATGCAGGAATCGCAGCCCAATCGAGTGGGAAACAACTGAATGAGATCGATATAAGGGCAAGGGATTTTCTCGAACATATTCAGAAGATTATCTACCATCTTGATCACCCGGTCGCTGGTCCCGGATCATTTCCCCAGTTTATGACTTCTAAACTTGCCGCAAGCAAAGTTAAGGTAGTTCTCGGAGGACAGGGTGGTGATGAAATATTTGGTGGTTATGCTAGATATTTGATCGCGTATTTCGAGCAATGTATTAAAGCGGCCATTGACGGTACTCATCGTGACGGGAATTTCGTTGTAACGCCTGAGTCGATTATTGACAATCTAGGTGTCCTTCGAGAATACAAGCCTATGATGAAATCGTTTTGGGCAAGTGGGCTTTTCGGCCCATTAGATAAACGTTACTTTCGGTTAGTGGATCGATCGGTTGATATGGTTGACGAAATCGAATGGTCCGCCCTAACGGAGCACAGTGCCTTTGAATCTTTTAGTTCAGTATTCAATTCAACGCGTAACGTTAGGCATGA
>DPMX01000364.1 GCA_003540955.1 Gammaproteobacteria bacterium | reverse complement strand
CAGGAGCAATTGCTTGGATATCATCAGGGCCAACATAGTCACGACCGGCGAGCCACGCATGAGCACGGGCGCAACGATCGAGCGCGATAGTTGCTCGAGGACTTGCGCCATATTCTAACCATCCGCCTAAATCGTCTCCATAGACCGCAGGCTTTCGAGTTGCCAGTACGATCTCCAGTAGGTATTTTTCTAAATCGTCACTGAGGTATAAGTCCAATACGGCGTGACGCGCATCGAATACATCCTGTTGGCGGATGATGTGTTTCGACTTGGAGTTTCTGACATCTTCACGGCGCGCCTCGGAGCGCGCTAGGTGGAGAATTGATTTTTCATCAGTCTCCATGGGGTAAGTGATGACCACATGCATAAGGAATCGATCTAGCTGTGCTTCGGGTAAAGGATATGTGCCTTCTTGTTCTAGTGGATTTTGCGTTGCCATAACTAAAAATAATTCTGGCAAATGATAGGTCTCACGCCCAATCGTTATCTGACGTTCCGCCATAGCCTCGAGTAGTGCAGATTGGACTTTTGCGGGCGCACGATTAATTTCGTCAGCGAGAACTAAGTGATGAAATAACGGGCCCTGTTGAAATTTGAACGAACCGTCCTGCGGTCTATAGACTTCGGTCCCAGTGAGGTCCGCCGGTAAAAGATCTGGAGTAAACTGCACCCGATGAAATTCACACTCAATGCCCTCGCCAAGGACTTTAATCGCGCGAGTCTTAGCTAGACCCGGAGGGCCCTCGACTAGGAGGTGTCCGTCGGCGAGCAGTGCGATCAGCAAACGATCGACTAACTGTTCCTGACCAACAATGTGCTGTGCTATATATTGCCTAAGATCGATTATAGATGTCTGAATGGTCATAGTCCGTTTTAGTCTTTCTAGTTTGCGAAAAGTTTCCGAGTTTAATGGGATTTTTGTGCGTTCGAAAGCGGTCGAGATTCTATGCGATGCACAGTCGTGCCGAAAGTGGGTGTTTGAAACACGTAAACAGTATGTTTAAGGCATTTCAGCCACCGTAGGCCTTTTTTGTCTAGTTTCTCAGTTAGGATACCAATCCCGTCATATTTTCAATTCGTTATAAATCGTAATCCATTGTCGCCGAAATGACGGCGACGCGAGTCTTTTAGAATGAAGGCAAATAGAAATACCAAAACTCGAAAGAAAACTTGGCTAGGTGGGAATTCTACGCGACATTGCGCACAATGCTTTAATCGCGTTAAGCCAAGCCCTGATATTGGCACATGATCAAAATCAATCAACGTCCGTCAATACTGTGCTATCTCGTGACCTGTATCGCTTATGTCAGTAGCACGTTGCTTGTAGTCATATCGCTTGGGTCGGGTTGCGAAAGGCACAAGTCGGCAGTGAAAATTAATGGTACGACGATGGGTACTCAATATGCCGTTACCGTAGCAGATCGAGGAAAACGAGACCCGGGTGTACTCGAAGGTGAAATCGAAACATTGCTTGAAGTAATCAATGCAACAATGTCGACATATGATCCGGCTTCAGAACTATCGAGGTTGAATAAAAATAGAACTACTGCCTGGATCCCCATATCAGAGGATTTGTATACTGTGCTGCGAACATCAGTATCAGTCGGAATAGATTCTGGCGGTGCTTTTGACGCCACAGTTGGACCACTCGTCAACTTATGGGGTTTCGGCCCGGATCGAGGTATTCCGATGGTGCCAGGTGGCGACACGTTAGCAAAAGCACGAACGCGAGTTGGAGTTGACATGTTTGAGCTTCAAGAGCGGCCGCATGCGTTCCGAAAGCGGCACCCGGATGTTTATGTCGATCTTTCCGGGGTTGCAAAGGGTTACGCCGTTGATCGTGTCGCGACACTATTGCAGAGTACGGGACATATTAATTATTTAGTCGACATCGGTGGTGAGTTCCGCGCTAAGGGCAGGAACTCGAAGGGACAAGAGTGGACGATTGGGATAGAGGGTCCAGTAAATGGCGGCCGTTTAATTGCGATCAGGCGTACAATCGTACTAAGAAATGCGGGTTTGGCATCGTCCGGAAACTATCGCAATTATTTTGAGCGCGATGGCGTCCGCTATGGCCACACGATTGACCCACGAACAGGCGCGCCTGTACAGCATAACCTAGCGGCCGTCACAGTGCTTGACGAGACGGCTATGCTAGCAGATGCGTGGGCGACCGCGCTGATGAGCTTGGGGTTCCAGGCAGGGAGACGGGTGGCGGAGGAGCATGACTTATCCGTCTATTTTATCGTGACGGAAGGTGAGGGTACAAGAAGTTATACTACCCCGGCGTTCGATTTAGCGGTTGGCGACAGATAGACGTTGCTCTTCAACTACAACCGGGCGGTCAAAAAAGACCGGCTTCGTTTCGATAGAAACTCGATACACGACAGTAGTGAGACACTATGAATCTTACTCCAGTAATTCTTGCGGGTGGCGGTGGAACTCGACTCTGGCCGCTTTCGCGCCACCACTATCCTAAACAATTTTTATGCGTGTCCGGGAACACGACTTTGCTTCAGGACACGTTATTACGTATTGCCAAGTCGACTAGCGGGGATCTAGAGATTCTTCCATCTCTCGTAATCTGCAATGAAGAACATCGGTTTATGGTGGGCGAACAAGCACGACAAATCGATCACCGATTGCAGGGCATTGTTCTTGAGCCGGTCGGGCGAAACACGGCACCGGCGCTAACCTGTGCCGCATTACTCAATGCAGAAGGAGCCGATGATCCTTTATTGCTCGTTATGCCTGCGGACCATTTGATCAAGGATATCGATGGATTTCGCGCCGCGGTGGCAGTAGGAGCGGCCCTGGCTATGGATGGAGCCTTAGTAACTTTTGGCGTCATACCAGATAAGCCTGCAACAGGGTACGGATATATACAACTCGGTGAGGCGATAACGGCTGTGCAACCGCAGTGTCATTGGATCGAGAAATTCAAAGAAAAGCCAGACCTAGTGACCGCGACAAGTTATGTAGCGGACAGTAGCTATCTTTGGAACTCGGGGATATTTCTTATGCGCACGAGTGTTTGGCTGGAGGCGATTGGTCAATTTCAACCGAAGATTTTAGAGGCATGCCAGATAACCGTAGCGTCGTCTCTGCGTGATGGTGAGTTTGTGCGGTTAAACAAAGCCGGATTTACTAACTGCCCTAGCGATTCGATTGATTATGCGGTACTAGAGTCGATTGGGAGAGGAAGTAGTCAACGTGGCGCGGTAGTATCGTTAGACGCTAATTGGTCAGATGTCGGTTCGTGGTCAAATATCTGGGATGTATCTGATCGAGATGCCAACGGTAATGTTCGCCGGGGCGATACATATATCGATGGTAGTCACGACAACGTGGTCATCGCGGAGCATCGTTTAGTGACTGTATTAGGTTGTGAAGACTTGGTCGTCGTCGAAACGTCGGACGCCGTTATGGTGACAAAAAAAGATCGAACTCAAGACGTTAAGAAAATTGTTGACTGGCTCGAAGAACAAGGGCGCGATGAGCGATTAGTCCACCGACGTGTGTATCGACCTTGGGGTAGCTATGAGAGAATAGACATAGGGACGGGTTTTCAGGTAAAACGGATTATTGTTAATCCGAGTGCATCGCTCTCCCTACAAATGCATCATCACAGGGCAGAACACTGGGTCGTAGTCAGTGGAACGGCTACTGTCACCTGTGGAGATGAGAAATTTACGTTGTCAGAAAATGAATCAACGTTTATTCCGATCGGAGTAACTCATCGACTGGAAAATTCTGGTGCTAGCCCCTGCGAGTTAATCGAAGTGCAGTCGGGGACCTACCTTGGCGAAGACGATATCGTTCGGTTTGATGATATTTATGACCGGCGGTGACTTATTAGTGTTCGTATTATCTAAGAAATATTATTCAATTTATTAATGAGTTACGTGAATATTCGGATTAATGTTTCGTATCGTTCTAATCTCGTAGCGTACCTCATGCAGCCCGTGATCCAAGATTTTTACAGATTAGGTTTTTACGGAATGGATAGGGTTAAAAATGACGAGTTTGGTTGATTCGCTTTAAAGTACGGTGTGCTGCGTGCAAGTCGTTGTAGCTTATATCTAAAAATTTTTTATATATATTATATAAAATATTGAATTATATAAATAATTATGATCTATTTTAGGTAGACTCTTAGTATTATGCCTACATGTACCCTTACGTATTTCTGATTGCGCTGGCTGGACTCGCCCCGAATGCCGTGACCGCTAATCCGTGGGAATTGAGCGGTTTTGTGTCCGGCGAAATGAGAGGCTTTGTACATGAGGCGCCGTATCTTCGGCAGCATGAGGGGAACATCTCATTTTCCATTCAACCGGAAATTTACCTCCAGTGGGATAGAGGAGACCAGAGCCTTCTGTTGGTGCCGTTTGCAAGATGGGATCAGGGCGACGACCGCCGTACCCACATCGATCTTAGAGAATTAACCTATTTAAAATCAAGTATTAACTGGGAGTTGCGCTTAGGCGTGCGCAAGCTCTTTTGGGGGGTGGCGGAATCTAACCATTTGGTCGATATCATTAATCAAACTGATTTGGTCGAGAATATTGACACTGAGGATAAACTTGGTCAGCCGATGGTAAATGTCGCGTTGATTCAGGATTGGGGAACAGTTGATTTTTATGCGTTAATTGGCTTTCGGGAACGTACTTTCCCCGGAGTGAGGGGACGTTTGCGATCTGGTCTACGAGTCGATAGCAGCAGTGCCACTTACGATTCCTCGGCAGAGGATGATCATATCGATTGGACCCTGCGCTACTCTCACGCGATAGGTGATTTCGATGTAGGCCTTTATCATTTTTGGGGCACTAGCCGGGAGCCGGTTTTTCGAGTGAGCCAAACGAGTGCGCGAGAGACTGTACTAGCCCCTCACTATGATTTGATTCACCAAACCGGGGCCGACGCGCAAGCAACAAAGGGTAATTGGCTACTGAAGTTTGAAGCTATAAGGCGTTCAGGGCAGGGTGGCACTTATGTTGGGACTGTTGGTGGATTTGAATATACATTAGTCGGGTTGTTCGACACCGTTGTAGATTTAGGCATCCTCGGTGAGTATCACTTTGACGATCGGGGTAAGAAAGCGTTGTCGCCGTTTAATAACGATTTCTTTACCGGTGCACGTGTCGTTTTGAACGACACCCAAGATACAACCGTTCTCGGTGGTATTAGTATTGATCTCAACGGACGTTCAAGGATGTTTAATATCGAGGCAAGCCGTCGAATCGGTAGTAGGTGGAAGGTGGAAGTGGAGTTTCGTGTATTCTGGGACGTGCATCCAAGCGATCCGTTTTTTGGTTTCCATCGTGACGACTACCTGCAGATCGAGTTCGGCCGGTTTTTCTAAATCGCCTAGTCGAATCGGTATCGTTATGCGGCGGTGCGTATTGGGTGTAATATAACACCAACTATCTTTTCAAAAAGAGCCAAGGTCATGCCAAGACAAAGTATCTCATTAACGCGCCCGAACGATGAATGGTTGAAGGCTCAGGTGATCAGCGAGGAATACACAAGCAAGAGTGATGCAGTAAACGACATTATCCGCAAGGCACGAGAGATAGAGTATATCCGTGCAAAATTAATTCGTGCAGAGCAAAGTATGATTTCCGAACTTAGTGCCGATGAAATTCGTGCGCAATCTAAAGAAGAGTTACGGAGCAGCATGGAAGGAGAGGGTTTGAACAGCTTTGGTGTCGTCTAATAACTGACGGCGCATGGGGAATTCCTGCAAAAACTGCGGGCCAACTCGAGTGTAACGCAGCTAACTGGTTTTGGTATTTGAGGACAAAGAAATCGTGTTCTATTAGTAAACCAGGCGATAATCTAATCTGGCCCGAAAGGGAAAAGCACACTAATGAAATTGCCGTTGTAAGTACTAAATAGGGGCGATTTCAGGAGTTTTGACATCTGCCGGGTTGTCGGTCTAAAAATAAATGAATGAAGGAGAACACATTGGAATTAGATAATTTGACCGACGAGGTTCATGCTCGTTATCAGAAACTACTGCGTGACGAAAATAGCGATCCTAACGAGTGGGCTTACGCTTGGCGATCAGAGTACAACCGCGGTGGATTCAAGGCGGTTGACATGCTGATGCGAGAGGTTGTAACTCCAGGGAAATGTGTCGGTTGCGCTGCGTGCCTGACAATTTGTCCAGTGGATGTGTTTGACTACGTTGAAGAGAAGCCCGTCGATACACGCCACGACGCGTGCGTTTTCTGTGAGCTGTGCGTGGATGTATGCCCGGTGCTTCGACCTGTCGATAAGGATTTGCCAGAGCAGATAAAATTGAAGGAACCCATTCAGGATTTAGGGTTCGGTCCGTTTAACTACGGTTGTTTTGTTCGCGTTACGGAAAAGGCACCAAAATTTGTTGGGCAAGACGGTGGCTTATGCAGCGCGTTATTAATCCATATGTTGAACGAAGGCGATATAGAGGGTGCGATTATTGGGACCGAGGTATCGGGTAATCCACAAATGGGCACGGCTAACATAGCGACGACGGAAGAAGAAATCATCGCGGGGGCACGCTCGCGATACACCTATCAACCGAATACGGTTGCTTTGGTTGAAGCAATGAAAAGTGATATAAAACCTATCGCCGTTGTTGGCGTGCCGTGCCAAGTAGACGGGGTGCGTCAGCAGCAATTTAGTAGTATCCGACTCGATGTTGCTAAGTGGTATCAAGAAAATATTAAGCTTGTCATCGGTTTGTTCTGCTCTGAAAGTTTTACCGAGGACGGCATACAATCTTTAGCCGATGATCTTGAGGTTACGAAAGCCGAGATAAAAAACATTAACATCAAAGGCAAAGTTGTTATTCAACTAGACGATGGCCGTGAAGAAAATAAATCTCTAAAAGCGTTCGGGAAGTATGCGCGGCCGGCGTGTTTGTATTGTATGGATTATGCGGCAGACAACGCTGATATCGGTCTTGGTGGGATTGGTCCTGATGGCTACACCTTCACTGTGATCCGAACAGAAGCAGGTCACGAGGCATACCAGTCGATATTGAAAACCGGTTGGATCGAGGAAATTCCGATGGACGATGAGCCAAAGGCACGGGATCTACTTGCGCGGTTATCAAAATACAAACGCAATCGCCCGTTGCCCGCATTAATGCCGACGCTGGAAGAACGGATAGAGATTGGCAATCTAGACCCGAAGAACTTCTACAAAGGCTGGGTTAAACCAGGAACGGAAAATCAAGATCAGGAGGCATCGTCATGAGTCAGGAGACTATCCAACCAGATCTCGAGGATCTTAATGTGATCGTGTCCGGGCAGGGTGGCGATGGGTCACTTACAGTAGTTAATTTACTTGCGTCTGTTTTGCGCAAAAATGGCATGAGCGTTTATACCGAGCGCGATGTGTTATCTCGGATCAAAGGGGGTATCACGGCGGCAACGCTGCGCGCATTTTCGGGCGAGCGATACACTATCGGGAATCACATTGATTTACTCGTGGCCTTTGATATCGATGCAGTGCCAAAAAATCTCCGACAGTTAAATAAAAACAGCATTGTGTTGTACGACAACTCAGGAGGTCCCTTACCGGACGGGATACTAGGAGACGAGATCCGCGCTTTTGGTGCTCCACTCAGCCGGCAGGCGGTAAAAACGTTTCGACGTGACATATATAAGAATAGTATTAGCTTTGGTCTTATTGGGCGCATCCTCGGGTTACCAGACGACACCATGAGAGTCTCATTCGAGGATCGCTTTAAGCGTATGGGGCCACAAATCATGAAATACAACCTTGATGCGCTTGCCGTTGGTCTTTCACTCGCCGATGAACTTGGGTATATCGAAGGGCAAGGCCTTTATCGGATCCAGGAAATAGAAGGTAAGCCGCATATGTTGATAACTGGAAACGAGGCAATGGCTTTTGGTTTTTCGGTTGCCGGGGGACGTTTTTTTGCGGGTTATCCGATTACTCCCTCCACCGACGTTATGGATTGGCTAATTAAATGGTCACCACAATTTGGCGGCGTAGTGCGGCAAGCGGAAGATGAGTTGTCGGCAATCAACATGGCGATCGGTTCAGCGCTAACTGGCACCCGGACGATGGTAGCTACTTGTGGCCCAGGGCTTTCACTTATGCAGGAAGGTATCGGGCAATTGGGAATGGGTGAAATTCCGCTAGTAATTGTTGACGCGCAACGCGGCGGTCCGAGTACCGGGATGCCAACCA
>DPMX01000105.1 GCA_003540955.1 Gammaproteobacteria bacterium | reverse complement strand
CCATTCATCTCCATAACGCGCATACCGCCTCAGAAAGTGACGGGATCCCGCAGGATTTTTTCAACCCCGGTGAATTCTGGGACCACCACTATGCCAACTTCCTTGCCGGCTTCGACTCTAAGGAAGCCATGGCAACCCTGTGGTACCACGACCATCGACTCGATTTCACTGCACCGAACGTTTACGCGGGTCTGACCGGATTTTATCTACTCTTCAACAATCGCGATAGTAACAACGAGCGCGATCGCAGTAGGGAAGCATTCCGGCTGCCGAGCGGGGAATTCGACGTACCATTGATACTACACGACGTCCAATTCGATCAGAATGGGCAAGTTGTATGGGATTTTTTCAATCCTGGGCCAGTTGTAGGTCCAGAATTTCGAAACACTGGAAATTCTCAGGGAACTCCGAACGATTTCGGTCCGGAGCTACAAGCTTACACAACCAACGGAATGATGGGAGACCGGTTCACTGTTAATCGAATAATCCAACCTTATTTCGAAGTCAAAAAACGTAAGTATCGACTCCGAATACTAAATGGGGGGCCGTCGCGTCTGTACACCATCTTTCTTCACGTCGTTCCGGTGGAGGGAGAACCCTACGATGATTACTTCACAGTTATTTCGACAGACGGAAATCTACTGCCCCGGCCGCTCCAGAAAGAGAGCATCTCCGTTTGGGTTGCACAACGCCACGATGTGATCGTCGATTTTTCTAAGTACTCGGCCGGCGACAAACTGTACTTAATGAATAGACTCGAGATGCGTAGCGACGGTGCGGGCCCTTCGGGTCGGATATTGGAAGATGGCGATGGCTTAATGGAGTTTCGAGTTCTGGCCGGCGACGTTGTCGACCCATCACGAATCCCTGAAACGATGTACGAATTACCCAAAATTGACTTGACCGAAGTACGACGGGAAAGGTTATTCGTATTCGACTATGACAATGGTTTGTGGACAATCAATGGCCGCTTGATGGACCCTAATCGAGTCGACGCCGCGATCGAACAAGGATCGGCAGAAATTTGGACATTTCGGAACGCTGGCAACGCATGGGCTCATCCAGTGCATACCCATTTTGAAGAATTTCAAATACTGGAAGTCAACGGCAAAAAAATAGAAGAAACGGATGTACTGTACGCACGCAAAGACGTCGTTACATTAGGACCGGGCGACGAGGTTAAATTTTTCGGTAGATGGCGCGATTTCCTCGGAAAGCATGTGATGCATTGTCATAACGTTGTCCATGAGGATCACGCTATGATGATCCGTTGGGATATAGTACCTCCGGGTGAAGGAGATTGATGCCATGGAGTGTGTTCAGAATGAATTATCATAAACGAGTGTTGCAGTGGCCAATCGCCGCCAAGTAATAGCTGGCTTGCCCGCTGCGCTTGCGGCTGGCGTTGCTGGCACAGGGGCAGCAGCGCGGGCAGCAGGTGAAGTAGAATCGAAGGCAAATATCCCCAAAGCAAACGTTATAGACACGCGTGTTCGAGACTCATTCCCAGATGTCACAATGATTGACCATCACGGTGTCACGCACAGATTGTACGACGACCTAATAAAGGGCCACATCATACTGTTAAACTTTATGAGCATAGGCGACGAAGGCTCTCTGCCAGTTACCGCTAAACTAACGCAGCTTGCCACAAAACTAGGTGACAATTTGACTAGTGGGGAAGTCCGGATGATCTCAATTAGTCGAGATCCTACCTACGACTCTCCAGAGCGTCTGAGCCAGTTCGCTGAAGAATATTCTGTACCGCAGAATTGGCTGTTTTTAACCGGGACGGAACAGAATACTCGCGACCTATCGTTGCGCATGTATCGTATGCCACATGGCCAAACTCCAGGATCCAGAAAGGTCGATATCGTCTTCTACGGGAACGGTTCTGCTGGCCTATGGGGAACCTTCCCCATCGATATACAAGCTTCAGATATGGCCGAGCGTGTAACCTGGGTCATGCCGCGCACGAAACGATCAGGGAAGTTCACCCGAGCTGGCCCACGTATCTATGACCAAACTGATCGCCGCAATCACAACCGTCAGGTGTAGGGAAATATACGCCTGCAATAGCCGTCTAGGAGTTACGGGACAAATCCTAGCTTGGAGCTCAGATAATGAACACTAACACCGCCAGGAAACTTCCCGTGATCGCGATCTTCGTCGCTCACGCACTCCTTGCCGGATCTCCCGTTTCCGCTCAGCTGGAAATGCTAAACATGCTCTGTATTAACCACTTCGGCTCTAATCAACAACCCCGAACACCATTCGAAACTCGGACTCAGAGCACAGACGGGAAGACGACGTTCTTATCGACAGCGCAGCAAATTTTGCCCACAGGGGACAGCTTCGGTCCAAACCCTCCAAACATGATCCCAACAAAATACGAAAACGCCGAATCTTGTCGTGGCACCCCGATTCCAAATACCTTACCGTCGAGACCAGGTAACCCATATAACCTCCACCCAACCCCATCGGTTTCACCGATCGATAAAACCTCGCCGACAGATGATTTGGATAGAATTATGGATGAGTTAGAGTCCATGCTGGTCGTCGATGATGAATTAGATAGCATGCTGGTCGGTGACGCTACCGCGGTCATTATAAATGCCGGTAGAGCTCAGAGACTTGCACAGGATGCGATCGATATCATTGAAGGAAATACGTTGTCTGGTGACTTAACTGGTCGGGTGTATGAAGGTTTTCCGCTACTGCATTACCTAGGGGGCCTGAAGACAAAGTCTGTTGACCCGATTACAAAAACCGTAACTGTCAACCAAATATGGTACGACAGCCACATTGAATCTGACACTGCCTACATCGATCCAACAATAGTCGATGACGAGGAATGGAAAATTATCTACCACGTGAACATGCTGAGCCGTTCGCACGACGATTTCGCGCCATACGCAATGTTCTTTGACGATCCAGACGAATTAGATTTTAGGGACGTCGGCGGTATGAACATGGCAGGAATGAATATACCGAATGTCGGTATGGACCAGACATTCTTCCCTATGGAAGACGGACTGCGCTATACCTACGAAATGAAGATGCCTCCGGCACGATTTTGGAATCTTACATATCACTGGGGGTGGCGTAACCATCCGCCCCGCGTGCAAGTTGTCGAGAATGTTAAAGTGCTCATCGCCGGAGGTATGCCACGCAACTTTGCCGAGATCATGGTATTCGGTCAAAACCCTCGCGCGACTGAGCGAACCAAACTTGCGGCTATCGACATGATCGGTGACCACGCCCCTGCGAAGAGAATGTGGCGAATGTTCCGCGAACTCGAAAGTGCTTCGAGAAATAGCGTCGGTACGACGCTCGAAAAATCACTCAGCACCACGGTGCCTAAAATCCGACAAGCGTTCTATGACTGGCAAAACCGTAATAAATTACCAACCGGTTTTGTAGCAGATCCAGACGCAGACATGAGCATACTTTTTATAAACAACACGATGTACGGCGAAATAAAAGGCCACGATGGGAGAGCGGAGGTTCGCATTGATCATCTTTGGACTAAGAAGGGCGATAAAGTACGGATCGAACTCCTCAACGGAGATTACTTTCCCCACGCATATGTCTTGGTCGATTTCGGCGGATTGAGAGGATGGGAAAACACCTTCCACAATACGCTACCGCTCGGTGGTGGCGGCCCTCTTTTCACATTTGGCCGCAACTATTTTTGGATCCATGTCGCGGGTGGCGGACCGATTCCTGTCCCGCCGGCAAATCGCTCAGAGCTACCTCTTGTGACGAACCAAGTACTATCGATGGAGAGCGTATTCAAGAAGAAAAATCACAAGCGCAAATGGGTCGATCTATCCGTGTGGGGCGACCTTATGGACCCAGTAGCAGAGGCGCGCACAGCTGATTATCAGATAACCACAGATGCGTCGGTACGGGGGGAACTGGCAGACCCTCCGGCGGCAGAAACACGAACGGTTGGTGGGATCGGGCAACACACTGTAGAGGTGACCTTTAACTATCAACCGGCACGCCGTTTACGTATGTACCAATTTGATGCACTGCACCATGATGTTGCTGTTTGGTCCGTGCATTGATCGGTAAAAATGTCGTACATATGTAAAAGCCGGGTAGCACGCGGTGCGGTGTACAGTGCCCTCGTACTGATTATCATCGGTATCGACATCGATCACGTCCGTGCAGACAGCAATACAGGACGAACACACAACCATCAAAAATTACACCATACTGAAGCTACAAGAACTGAAAGCAGCCATGCACTGCGCTCCACTTACACTCTTACCGTCAGTAACTACTCCCCTCCAGCGGTTCGTCTAACTGACGCATCTGGCGAGAACATAATACTAAGCGATCTCTTAGCCCAAGACGTCCCCGTACTGATGCAATTCATCTTTACAAGCTGTGCAACAATTTGCCCGCTTCTTAGTGCGACTTTTTCTCACGGTCAAAAAGCGCTCTCATCTACTCACGACGATTACCGCATGCTCTCTATTTCAATCGATCCTGAATACGATACGCCGAAACGCTTGGCCGTATACGCAAAGCGGAATAACGCAAGCGAAAACTGGACATTCCTCACCGGCGCTAAGGGCGACATTAGCAAAGTCATGCGCGCATTTGATGTCCTCTATCAAGGTGACAATAAGATGTATCACCAACCGTATACTTTCCTTCGTCCACGAGCGAGCTCACCCTGGATCAAAATCGATGGACTCCTAACCGTTAACGAATTAATCCGGGAATATAATGCGGCGTTCCAATCTGCCGATGTTCGCTTAAACTGATCTTGAAGAAGCGTTATCTATGGCGCTACTTCGCGCCGTTCTCCTTTATTGCTTGTTTACTGGCACACGCGACATTAACCGTAAATGCCACTGAATTAATGCATGGCGATGTAGATGCGGGTCGCAAGCTCTATATGTACGGATTAAACAGTAGAGGCGATCCCGTTGTCGCAACCACCCAGGGCGATGTCGAATTTTCCGGCGCCCAATTTAGCTGTGTAAGTTGTCACCGCCCCAGTGGTTTTGGATCGAGCGAAGGAGGCTACTACGTTCCGCCAATTACGGGAACAAAGATCTTTAACCCTGCAGAGGCCGACCGAGTAGAGCGTTTCAAAGAAATGTTCCAAGAATCGCAACCTTCGAGCTTCTGGGCTCAAGTACGTGAGCCACGTCTACGCCCCGCCTATGACGAAAAGGCCTTATCACGAGTGTTGCGCGAGGGCATCAACCCAAACGGCGAACGTCTAAATCTGATCATGCCACGATATGATATCAGCGACGTCGACATGGCAAACCTGATCGCTTTCTTGCGGACATTATCAGCTGAGATTGATCCGGGCGTTGAAAAACATTCGATCCATTTTGCAACCGTCCTAACGGAATATGCTGACAAGGCTTCAAGTAGCGCAGTTCTTAAAACGATATCTTCGTTTTTCACTTGGATAAATAAAGACACAGAGGGTGATTTAGAACACCCGAACTTCTCTCCTGGTTATCGCTCGACGTTTCTAGATGCTTATCGGCGATGGGTTCTGCATGTATGGGAACTTAAAGGCGCACCAGAATCATGGCCCCGACAACTTGAGGCTTATTATTCTGATCAACCTGTATTCGCGGTCGTCAGTGGACTTGTGCAAGGCCCCTGGGATCGGATTGGAGATTTTTGTGATGAACAGCGCCTACCATGCCTGTTTCCTAATACTGATTTACCACGTTTAAGGGACATCGATCATCAATACTCGGTCTATTTTTCTGGTGGCCTTGGCCTCGAAGCCAGAGCTATAGCAACTCACCTATCGAGGCTAAAACATCCTCCTAAGGTACTCACACAGATTTGGCATGACGACCCCTACGGCGCAATCCCCGCACAAGCGTTTATAACCGCAATTAAAGCGTTAGCTCCGGATACGATAATAGAGAATATTCCTTATCGCGACATAGTCGAATTAAATACTACCCTGAAACTCTTACATGGGAAATCTGATCGAGACGCGCTCGTATTATGGCCCGGTCAAAATATTAAGGAGGCGATAAGCAGTATCGTACAAAACGTCCCCACTGCTGCAGTGATTACTCTACCATTTAGCGCATTACAACCAGCAAAAAATATTACTAGTGGTAATGTAATAAAGCGCGTGGTCTTTAGCCATCCCTACGAACTACCAACGCGTTACCATCCGCGGAAGTTTCGCGTGCGAGCCTGGATGCACTCACGCCGACTGCAGGTGACTCACCCACGCTTACAATATCAAACCTACTACGCTTTGACTTTATTGCAGTACGGGCTATCGCACCTTCTAGCCGATTTTCATCGTGACTACTTAATAGAACTGATTGAGCATGAGGCGGAAAATCGACTCAATCCGGGAACTCACCCCTCTCTTGCCCTCGGTCCAGGCCAGCGGCTGGCATCAAAAGGCGCATATATTGTGCAACTTGACCCTAATTCCAAGGGTGGATTCAAGGCTTTGACCGAATGGATCGTGCCGTGACCGTGTTAGACCACTAGATTTCAGGCCGGCTACCGCCGTCAACATGTTTCCAAACTGACGGAGTCACTCGACACGGAACGCCACGCAGTAACCATGCACCTATGACCGGATCACAATCTTCCGGCAAATCAGTAGTGCAACAATTAATATTCGTTGCACTTACCCAGTAAGGATCTTCGGGATCGTCGCCCTTTTCTGGATACCACCAGCGATCGGCGTGTACTGTGCCAGGCGCCAAGACAGTCGTTAGTCGCGCGCGCTGATATACGCTACCCACCGGGGTCTCTATCTGAATCCAAGCGCCGTCTTCGATACCATAAACCTTTGCAGTCTCCGGATGGAGTCGAACTTCGGGATCCGGGCGTTTACGCCGAAACCAAGGCATCTGCTGAGAGTTTTGATGGAAGCCATCTAGCACGCGTCCACCTGTCGTAAGTACAAGTGGAAAGTCAGCCTCCTGGTCAAAAATCCCTGGTTTGTCGAAATAAGGTAACGGATCTAAACCCCATTGTTCGAGCAGTGAGGACGACAATTCAATCTTGCCGGACGGAGTTCCGTAGTCAACCGGCGCGTCATAGAGTTCGCGCTCCGGGTTTTGCACCTCCGCGCCGAAGACTGGCCCATTGCGGCTCGCAATTTCTGAAAAATCAAGGCCGGCTGGCGTAATCAACGATTGCCAAAAGTCAGTGGCCGTATCTGGCCAATGCTCGGCTTGGCCCAAGCGTCTTCCCAAATCACGCCATAGATCATAATCACTACGGTGCTCAAATTCGGGCACTAATGGTTCATGCTGCGTCTCGAGATAATCACCCACGAACGCCATATAACCGTAACCATAGGAAAAGAATGGACGTTCTAACCAATGGGAGGCGGGTAAAACGTAGTCGGCAAGACGCGAACTCGCATTGATAAATAGGTCATGCGCCACCAATAACTCAAGCCGTTTATTCGCGAGCGCACGAGCAACCCGATTGGCGTTCGCGCTGCCACCGACAGGATTGTGATATTGCAGAATTAGTGCCTTGACCGAATACGGTTCGCCTGATTCGATCGCCCGCCACAGTGCAGGTTCATGTGCCGTAGCAATCCAGCTCAATAAATGTTTCTGCTCATACCAGCGACGACTCATTGCTGCATCGACTGCATCGTATCCAGCGCCAATAAATGGATAGTCATCGGCCCCGAGGCGCTTCGCCCTCTGTTTGGGTGTCAACTTATCGACTGCCATTGCCACACCATTGTTAATCACGTCCCGCGGTGGACCCGCGATTGTATGCCCCCCTTCGCGGTTGAGGTTACCCGTTAATGCGACTAGACAGGCAACGGTGCGGCCGTTTTGGACGGCCATATTCCCACTTTGACACAAACCATTCCCTGCAGAGAAGATAGTCGGCCCATTGCTTGCGACAAGACGGGCAACTTCGGCAATTGACGAACTCGGTAAAGCACAAATCTCACTAACTTTTTTAAGCGGATAATCCTGAATCCGTTCTACTAGTGCATCAAACCCGAGACTATCACGCGCGATCGCTGTGTCGTGGAGATTTTGATTAATGATAGTGTGCAAGAAACCAAGCCCCAAGGCGACGTCGGTCCCGACTTTGAGCTGCAGCCAATGATCGGCCTTACGAGCCTCTTTGGTAAATTCAGGATCGATGACGACAAGTTTTGCACCTGCAGCACGTGCCCGTAACATCTGACGCCACAACAACGGCGACGATGCGCTCGGACGCATTCCCCAGATAACAATACATCGCGTCTTGCCAGGGATCGGGTAGGTAAATGCCGTTGGGCCAAAGCCGTAGGTTAAAGTTTCACCAATTGCCCCTGGGCCGTAGCAGATCTTATCTTGTCCAACCATATTCGGGCTACCGAAAAGGTTCATAAAACGCTCACCGATACCCCAATCAGCGCCGTGCAAGGTGCCTATACTATGAGCAACGGTTTCGGCACCGTCAGATTCGAGGAGCCGTTTGAGCTTATCGGCGATTTCATCAAGTGCTTGTTCCCAACTAATCTCCTGCCAGTCACCACTACCGCGGTGGCCTATACGTTTGAGCGGAACATGCACTCGATCTGTTGCGTAGTGGAGCTCATGGGCGTGGGCGCCCTTCGGGCAAATAAAACCACCACTCGAGGGATGCTTCTTGTCACCGGTGATACGGGTCACCACCTTACCGTTAAGATGCACAAGCACGCCACATTGCTGTGAACAAGAGCAGCATATAGCTGGACGGGAAATTATCTTGGTTGATTGATCCATTGGTTTACACTATCCCATTGGCTAAGCTCGAGAAATATGTCAACTTAAGCATATGCAGGCCGCAATAACCAGTCCAACATGGGATGATTATCTAACCACGGTACAGAATAACCGGAGAATTTACCTCAAAATCGTGATGGAGATGAAGAGTGGGGATGACTATTGACAAAATTCAAGCAAATCGAACTGCGCTGATCGTGGTCGATATGCAAAACGACTTTTTGCTTCCAGGTGCAGCACTCGAAACGCCGGCAGGCCG
>DPMX01000147.1 GCA_003540955.1 Gammaproteobacteria bacterium | reverse complement strand
GATATCGTTTCTGCGTTCCAAAGCTATGGTGCCTACTTGTCCGGATCCATTGACGACCAACGACGCTCTGAAATCGTTCGACACGCATGTCCCGGCGCCGGAGCCTGCGGCGGTATGTATACGGCAAACACAATGGCTTCCGCCATCGAAGCGATGGGAATGTCCCTACCCTACAGTTCGTCCGTACCCGCTGTCGATCCTGGAAAGCTCGCAGAATGCAGAAAGGCCGGCGTCGCGATCCGTCATTTGCTTGAAATTAACCTATGCCCACGCGACATAATGACGCGTAGGGCATTTGAAAACGCGATGGTAATCGTAACCGTTTTAGGGGGATCAACCAATGCTGTATTACATCTCATCGCGATGGCTCGTGCTGTTAATGTTGAGCTATCGCTGGATGACTTTCAACGGGTCAGCGATCGGACACCATTCCTCGCGGATCTAAAACCAAGCGGCCGATACGTCATGGAAGATCTACACGATGTTGGTGGCATCCCGGCTGTAATGAAATTTTTACTCGATAATAATATGCTTGACGGCGACTGCATCACCGTAACCGGCAAAACAATCGCCGAGAATCTCGCCGAACTGCCAAACTTAGATCCGGAACAAGATATCATTCGACCACTCGGGGAGCCGATACTCGCAACCGGCCACATTCAAATTCTCAAAGGCAACCTTGCGCCCGACGGTTCAGTGGCGAAAATTACCGGGAAAGAAGGGATGGCGTTTACTGGCCCTGCTAAGGTCTTCGATTGTGAAGAAGAAATGTTGACAGCTCTTGAGCAAGATCAGATCCAAGCCGGTGATGTCGTAATCATCCGTTATGAGGGTCCTGAAGGCGGTCCAGGGATGCCGGAAATGCTAACACCAACGTCAGCGTTAATGGGCGCCGGCCTAGGGTCTAACGTCGCACTTATTACCGATGGCAGGTTCTCCGGCGGATCGCATGGGTTCTTAGTCGGTCACGTTGTGCCTGAAGCGCAACTAGGAGGTCCGATCGCGCTTGTTCGTAATGGCGACATCGTAACCATCGATGGTGATACCAACGCATTAAGCTTTAATGTTACCGAAAGTGTTCTGAGCGAACGCCGCCAACGATGGACCGCGCCACCTCTAAAGGCAACTAAAGGGACGTTGTTTAAATACATCAAAAATGTGAGGTCAGCATCTGAAGGCTGCGTTACCGACGAATGAGGTCTACATAAACTTCTTGTAATCGTTGTAATACTTTAAAACGCGGCGTACGTAGGATCGGGTTTCTTCATACGGTGGAATCTGGTGCCCATATTTAATTATCGCGTTCTCGCCAGCATTATACGCTGCTAAAGCAAGCACAAGATCATTATCAAACATTTCCAACAAATCTTTTAGGTAACGTGTCCCACCGAGTACGTTTGAGTGGGGATCACGGCGATTGCCAACGCCATACCGCTTGGCGGTAGCAGGCATCAATTGCATCAAACCCACTGCGCCCGCACTAGAAACTGCGTCCGCGTCATAGCCGGATTCAGCACTGATAACTGCGTGGATCAACGCTGAAGGCAATTGATGCGATTTCGCGACAAGATTAATTGTCGATGAATGAGCAACGCGATTCTCCGCGAGCCTGCCATACACAGCGCTTTCAGACCTAACCCTCCTCGTTGTAGCGATACGCGTATATTTCTCGGTCACAGGATTGTCGACTAAGTTAACTCGTCCGGAGTTGTCGACATACTTGTAGATATCCGCACCAGCCGCCAACGGTAAACTAATCAAAACACCAATGCTCAGAGTTCGTTTTATCTGCACGATATTCAACGACAATAATTATTTACGCACTTATTCTAAATATCTTTCTACAATATGTCCCTAAATATATGATATATATTCAATAAATACTAGCGTTAAACCAGCATAAAGAGCGGCGAAGACGTCATCAAGCATTACCCCGATACCACCACGAACACGCTGGTCTAACACATTTATCGGCCAGGGTTTAAAAATGTCGAATATTCGAAAGGCAAGGAATCCAAGGATGCAATTAAACGGGTTCGGGTCGACAAATGCCATCGTTAACAGAATTCCGACTATTTCATCCCACACAATCGCCGGATGGTCATTTGCTCCGATAGCAAGAGACGTGCGACTGCATAAGGGCACCCCAAGAGCAAACAGTGCTAATACAAGCCCTGTGTAGACGTAATTATCAAGCGCGGCAAGGGGCCAAAAAATTACCATCCCGACGACGGTACCCGCAGTTCCAGGTGCCTTGGGTAGTAGCCCCGAACCGCCACCGAGGGCAAGAAAGTGTCCTGGGTCACGTAATAGACGGAAGTTATCGAGGTTCATTTATCTGGCGAGAACATACTCCGCGGGCATCGGCAAAAAATGTTGCACACCAATCGTATTACCCTTAGATCAAAGCTCATTTCGGCCCACCTGCTTTCGGAACCCTGCGTAACGGGCCAGTTCTTCTACAGTCAAGGTGCGATCAAGGCGACGTCCTTCGATCACCCAGGTAGGGTAATTCTTGATCTCTGCTATAAGACAGGCGGTTGCGGGCGCGCCGCGCTGGCCGTTTGGAGAACACTCCGTGTACGGTAGTCTGTGCGCAGACGCGCCAAAGGCCATTTTCTGCTGCTGGCAGTGTGGACACCAATAAGCCCCGTAAAATTTTGCATCGATTTCAACTAAATATTCAGCTAAGGCTTTAAGATAAGGATCCTCAGGACCGGCGGTAGGATCGAATGCGCCGCTATAATGTAAAGCCAATAACGCAACAATCACAAGGGCAGCCGCGCTGCTTCCAAATCGCCAGCTACTAAGGCCAAACAAACCATCTGCACGCCATGTCAGCAGGTAGATCGCGGTGACCAGGGCCAATGATGCTATGCAATACATACATACAGTACCGAGAATCCAGATCGATACTGCGTTCAAATAGACACTGACCCCGAAAGCTATAGTGCCAAAAAAGACGATAATCCGCCAACGCGTAACTCTCCGAGCCGCGAATAGGGCCGCACTGGTTAAAATTGCATAAGTGGCCCAGCCCCAGGCAGTAATCGGCAGACCCAGCAAAGTTGACCAGCGACTACTCTGGACAATCTCGCATCCGGATCCGCTTGCACAATAGGGTAGCGCTGATTTGGTTATTGAAACGACTAACAGGCTAGTCGTCAATACGAGCCCTAGCAGACTCAGAATCGCCAACAGAATGCTCGGGGGCGCCCGTTCTGAACGCTTTGCTGGTTTAACTTTCTTTCGTGCTTTAGGCTTGCGGGCCAACTACTTTCTCCTGCTCGATGTTAGGCAACAAATTTGGGATGTCGGATAGTTCCAGTCTCGATCGATAATTTATCACGATTAGGGATATCAATATCATTAGACATGCGCGAACATTAAAGACCTGAGAAAAATAACCTCTGGGGGAGCGAAATGGCCTATAGCGTGGCTCTGATTGCAAATGAATTCTCACTCGAGTACGAGGGTGACGGCGAGCTCAAGATCACTGGATTGTGCGGTATATCGGATAATCTTTCAGATCATCTTTCATATGTAGCTAGCAAGAACCTCGCAAATGTGGCTGCAGCCTCAAAGATCCGTGCGTTTGTTACGCGCCCCGATATCCCCATCGAAAATAAAACCAATCTATTTCACGATGATCCAAATTTTGCCATCGCGAAAATCGCCAAACTCTTCACAAAACCAGCGTCGAGCCAACGAACAAACATTCATAAGAATGCAGTTATTGATCCAACTGCGACTATCGAAAAGTCTGCGATAATACACGCAAATGTCACAGTCGGGGCTAATTCGACAATTGGTGATGGCAGCATAATTTCTGCCGGCTGCGTAATTTCAGATGATGTTCAGATCGGTGCCGATTGTTTGCTCCATCCAAATTGCGTAGTGCGTGAAAGTAGTGTGATCGGTGATCGGGTGATCTTACAACCTGGAGTTGTCATTGGCGGTGATGGCTTCGGTTATGTCCGATATGAAAACGAACACATCAAAGTACCGCAACTCGGCAATGTTGTTATTGAAGCGGACGTTGAAATCGGCGCAAACTCTAGTATTGATCGCGCCCGTTTTACATCGACTAAAATAAAACAAGGTTCCAAGCTTGATAACGGCGTTATGGTTGCCCATAACGTGGAGATCGGGGAACGTTGCATATTGGTTGCACAATGCGGGATCTCCGGCAGTTCACGGCTCGGCGATGATGTCGTGCTGGCAGGTCAAACAGGTCTAGTGGGCCATATAGAAATCACTAATGGTGTCACCGTCTTGGGCCAATCGATGGTAACGAAAAACATCCGCGACCCTGGGGTGTGGGGCGGGAGCCCAGCTCGTCCGGCAAAGCTTTGGAAACGCGCGCTCGCGCGACTCTACAGCGGACTTGACCGTACTTAGAACAACTATCACCGTTATTACGGGTTAGAACACAGCCACAATAAGTGACGGCAAAATCGGAACTACACTAAATGAGCAAGATCGCTGACCTTGCATACCAAACAATTCGCGACCGTATAATTTCGGGGGACTACCAATCGGGAACTCATTTGAAAGAGGAACAGGTCGCCCAAGACATAGGCGCCAGTCGTACGCCGGTCCGGGAGGCATTACGACGCCTTAATGCTGAACAATTGGTTGAATTCGCCCCCAATCGAGGTGCTTATGTCACGTCATGGTCTCTCGAAGATGTGGAAGAAATTTACACCCTTAGATCTATTCTCGAAGGCCAGGCCGCGTTTCGCGCAGCGACGCGAATTGCGGATAGCGAGATTCAAGTACTCATCGAGTGCGCTAATCGTATCGATAATCTTCTGAGTGACATTGATGAGCGGAATACGACTAAAATTTTTGAAGCCAACCATCGATTCCACAACACCATCCTCGATGCATCCAAAAGCGAACGACTTTCTAAAATGCTGTCCTGGTTAGTCGAAATTCCTTTGACTTTGCAGACGTTTGAAAAATATTCCAGTCGAGATATCGAACGTAGCAACCACCACCACCGGGAATTAATTGACGCCTTTCTCTCACGGGACCCACACTGGGCGCAACAGGTAATGGAAACACATTTATCAGCCGCGCAGCGCCTATTTGCCTTTAAGAGAAAAGAGTCAACTCATAGCTAAGCCGCTGCGCCTGGCGGAAATAAGCCTGCTCGACTCACCATTGCCGGTACTGGTGCACCTAAAGGTCCTTCCAACCATTTTGCAGTCTCTATAACCTTCTCGATCGAAATCCCAGTTTCGACACCCATCCGGTCTAGCATATAGAGAATATCCTCCGTCGCAACGTTACCCGTTGCGCCCGGCGCAAAAGGGCATCCACCAACACCACCGCAACTCGCATCTACGATACGAATTCCAGCCTGTATAGCCGCATATGCGTTCGCCACGCCATTGCTTCGCGTGTTGTGAAAATGCACCCGCAAAGGTATTTTTTCAACCTCTGGAAGAACTAAATCTAGAAGCCGGCTAACGTCGGTAGGCACGGCAACACCAATCGTGTCAGCAAGCGCGATCTCGTCAACGCCTAAATCAGCAAATTGGCGGGCCATTTTAGCAACTCTATGGGGGCTTATCTCTCCCTCGAATGGACAACCAAAGCTTGCCGCAATGGTAACGCCAACAAACTGCTTTGCCGCCTGCGCCTCACGCACTATTTCGGCAATCGTGCCAAACATTGCGCCAACACTCGAACCTTGATTGCGCTGGCAAAACGTCTCACTCGCGACCGTGGTGCAATTGATCTGATCGATCCCGCTTCGCATCGCTCGATCGAAGCCACGCCGATTCAAAACGAGCCCAATATACTGTACGCCCTTCCGTTTTTGTAATCGACTGACAAGCTCATCAACATCAGCCATCTGGGGTACACGCTTCGGATTTACAAAGCTCGCTGCTTCGATCCGCCGCACACCCGCATCGATTAGACAATCAATAAACTCAAGCTTTGTATCTATATCCAATAAGGCTGACTGGCTTTGCAATCCATCACGCGGTCCAACGTCTACAATTTCGACGAAATCAGTCATATCAATTAACCTTAATCATAAAGCTATTTTTTGAACTTTAGGGACGTGATTGTATATAACTCGTATAGCTTACGCACGAATATTGCGCTGGCTAATTTGAAGTATTTTTCGGTTAACTGTCCCCACGGCAACCAAAGCAGCGAAGATGGCCGACACCAATTGCGCTACTTTCTAGACTCAACAACAGTAAATTACACGACTTTTGCCTTTACCATCTGCTGTGAGGGTCAAGAAAGCTCCCCATCCCTTGATCTTCGGGATCAAAATATTCCTGCCAACGACTGACCTGATCATTTATTTCTTTCTCGTGTGAAAGCTGGCGCAAGGCAATGCGGGTTGCAATTCTTTGCAGTTGATTTTTCGGAAGAGTAAAAGATGCTGGATCAATTTTTTCTCTAACGGAACGAAAAATCAGATCTTTTTGGGATACGTACTCTTTAATTCCCCAATTCCTTAGAACTGCATCGAATGCCAGGTGGTTGGCCCGGTCATACGGACAGCGTTTGCCTAGATTGTCAAACAATGGACTGGCTGGGTGGATATTACAGCAAGGCAAATATCCACGCGGGATCGATATCTTTGTGTCGTGTGTTCGTCCAGTCTGAATCAATTTTGGCAGAAGGTGAGTGTGCGGCCCCTCAGGCGTACGATGATGTCCGATAGCCTGATACACTTCGATCCGTCCAAGATTTGACAAGACGATGCGGTGAGGGCTGGTACTGATGATGCTCGTTATTACGGAGTGGTCTCCACTTAATAGCACACTACCAACTGCCCGGCGGAGTATCCGAATTAGGTCCGGGTTAGATGTTCGAATACAGAAATCGATATTCTCCGCGCCTAAGCCAAGATCGAATAGCAGGTCGTCACGATCTCCGGCTCGAATCGCCTCAAGATCAGGACCAAGCTCGGCGACCGTTGTTCTAACGCAACTCCTACCCTCAGCAATTGGGAGACAAAGTGCCAGACCTTGTAACCAACAATTTTTGCGCGTACTCAGCATCTCGTAAGCCACCGGGGATACATCTTCACGTAGAAAAATCCGGATCGCACCCCGATCCGTGGAGACCGTTAGACCGTCCCTATACCCAATCGACGCACACTCGTCTTTACGTCGGAAGAACTCGGCTATGGCGCCAAACGATCCGATGCTGAAACCGCAATTGGTGTCTTTTAGCTGTGCTTCCAACACAGCTCGGAGATTCGTTATTGATGTGGGCATCAAAAACTGAGATCTCCTAAGTCGCCCAAGATCAAAGGTTTATTCATAACGTTCCTCCCCTTTATCGGGCTTACTGCGCTCAGAGGAGACGCGACAACCCAGCGCTTCAAGGCGGTCAGACAAATCAGGACTAGGACTACGGAGTTGTACAAAAGACAGCGCTGTCAAGAATGCCCGATTCGACGCCGCGGCAGATTCTAATTCGTCAATAAAATCGGATGCGTAGTAGTTGATAAAATCCTCCAATGGGCCAGCACCGATGTCTTCAAGTAGTTCTTTTCCATTTGCTACACTGAGCAGCTCGGTAAATACAAGCCAACTGCTTTTCGGATCTTTCCGACACAATTCGTCAAGCCGATCCCACGCCCACCAGTTTTGCTGAAACTTGACCCATGCGTGTGCGAGCTTTTTGCTTTCGATACCATCCATACCTGATTTTTAGTTTGAGGTTTAAGATTCACCGCCAATAATATTTACTAACGTTCAAACCTTGTGAGGCGTGCCGGGAGAGCACGACTCCCATCAAGTGTAAATCGCGAGATCGGAATAATCGCGTAAACGGATTATGCCGAAAAAAACATCTAATCGATATCAACTTCGCTGAAATGAGGAATAACGGCTGGTCCCCGAACAATAAGTCGATTTTTAGACCGAACGACCATCGAGATTTTGACCCGAAACGACTCGAATCAAATGGTAGGGTACTTTTAACCAACGATAATATGAGAAACTCGGTAGCGAAAAGGCAACTAAGTATCGACTCAACGCTTACGTTAAACTATTGAATTGAATTAGAGGAAAGGAAAAGTGCGCGCTCTTATCTGCCGCCAATGGGGCAATTTGGATCAACTACAGTTAGCCGAAATCGAACCCCCTGTGCCAACTCCAACCCAAATCTTAATTGATGTTGAGACGGCCGCAGTAAATTATGCAGACGCGATAATGATCGCCGGCAATTACCAAACAAAACCGCCTTTTCCTTTCGCACCGGGATTAGAAGCCGCGGGTACGGTTGTCGCCTGTGGTTACAAGGTTAGCAGATTCAAGCGAGGCGACCGGGTCATGGCCCTACTGAATTACGGCGGCATGGCCGAACAAGCTGTTGCCGAACAGACCGACGCCTGGATTGTACCGCCAACGATGAGTTTTTCTGACGCTGGAGCTTTCCCGATCGCGTATTTCTCCTCCGAAGTCGCCCTTCGATGGCGAGCCCGCATCGAATCAAAGGAGACCCTAATTATCCTCGGTGCAGCTGGTGGAGTTGGTTTAGCAGCCGTCGAAATCGGAAAAGCATTTGGCGCTCGGGTGATCGCATGCGCAAGTACTAGAGAGAAATTGAGCATCGCTCGGAAAAGTGGCGCCGATGAGATAATTAATTACAAAGAGGAAGATCTAAAGGCTCGAGTCATGGAACTAACAAATGATTGTGGCGCCGACGTCTGTTTTGACCCGATAGGTGGAGAACTCTTTGACCCTGCATTATCTTCTCTCGGCTGGGGTGGACGCTACGTCCATGTAGGCTTCGTTGGCGGGGTACCAAAAATCCCTGCGAATCGACTTCTAGTAAAAAACCGAGCTGCACTGGGCTCGTCGCTTCGCTATTTTCGGTGGTACGCGCCAGCCAAGCTACAAGCATCTGTCACATCACTGCTTGAGTGGTATGCCGAGGGTCGCCTACATCCACTTGTAACTCACAAACTAACGCTTGATCGAGGTGTAGACGCGATCCAATTACTGACAGAACGGCGAGCTCATGGGCGTATTCTCGTGTTTCCCCGTCAGCTAACCTAAAAGGTAGCCACATGCCAATCTTGATCGATTATCCAAGTCCCCATGTTGTGCTCATCACTATCGACAACCAACCAAAGCGAAATGCCATGAGTCGCGAAATGATGCAAGAACTCGCCTCGTGTTGGGATCGACTAGCAACATCAGACTGCCGTGCCATCGTTCTAACTGGTGCCGGCGAGAAGGCCTTCAATGCTGGTGCGGATATAACCGGTGACTTGAGTGCCAATAAAGAAACGGCACAGATGATAAATCGTTCGCTTCTAAAGACATCAGGGTACCCGAAGCCAATTATTTCAGCCGTTAATGGCGTGTGCGCCGGCGGGGGCGTAGAACTCTTATTCTCTACTGACATTCGCCTCGCCGCCCCTCACGCACGATTCGGTCTACCAGAAGTTAGATGGGGGATCTATCCCTTCGGCGGAGCGACCTCAAAACTTGTCAACCAAATTGGCTATGTACATGCAATGAAATTACTGTTGACAGCCGAAATGATCGACGCAAAAAAGGCGCAAAGCATAGGTCTAATCAACGACATAGTCCCTGCTGGAGAACTAATCGATCAAGCAGTGTCAGTCGCCGCAACTATTGCTGCGAATAGCCCAATTGCCGTACAAGCAGTGAAGCAACACATATCGGATAGCGTGGCGGCGGCAACGTTAGCCCGCGAATCGGCCGAACAACTACAAGGCGACCGAGTACGCGCAAGTGCGGATTTTTCTGAAGGAGTGAACGCTTTTCGGAGAAAACGCACCCCAAACTACTAAATACTAATAAGCCACTATGGCCGACTAGGCCTCTTCGAGTCTGACCGGATACCTTTTTGACCGCAGGTTATGCAACCCGCTTACTCGGCTCCATGCCCCAGCTTCGTATTTCCGGCAATACCTCCTTGCCGATAAGGCGCATGGATTTTTCTGCTTCCTCAAATGGCATGCCCGAATAACTCAGCATCATGTTCCATTCAAAATCCCCTAGCACCTTACGCCGCGCCTCTAGTTTATCGAGAATTTGTTGCGGCGTACCTGTTGCCTGATTGTTGACATAATCCTCCAGCGATTGCTCTTTGCCAGCGGCCTTTAGGATGTCGGCGGCTGCGGCATAGGTTTCGTAACCCTTGGTGTCGCGGTGATAATCCTCAAGGAATTCATAATGTTCAAGCACCGATAGATAATATCCGGCGATGTATTTTCTCGCCATTTCTTCTGCCTTAGCAGCATCTTGATTGCAATAGGTGGTATCGATCGCGACCGGCGGCGGTGCCACCCCACCATGAGCCGCGGTGAAAGCATCGCGCCACAAATCCACCCCCGGGACATGTTTTTCAATCTCGAATTGTGGGAAAAACATCATCGTACAACCTAGACTACCAACGGTCGGGGCGGAATCAGGCGACATCGCAACCCCATATAATCGCCCTTTAAAGGAACGACTGGGTCGCGGCCGTATTTCGGTTCGCTTCTGCGGATAGAACGGGCCGTTGCCCTCTATAAAACCAGTCTCTAGCGCTTCAACAATCATCGGCGCAGCTTCCTCGAATCGTCCACGCGCTTCTTCCATATTAATACCGAACGACTCATACTCTTTTCGCGCCAAACCACGTCCGATACCGTAGACGAGACGCCCATCACACAATGCATCCAACATAGACAACTTCTCAGCAACTCTAATTGGTTCATTCCAAGGCAGAATAACCGCACCTGTCCCAAGTTGGATCCGTGAGGTCTTGGCTGCGACATAAGTGAGCGCTTGGAGATTGTCCGGAATCATCGAATACCAATCGAAGTGATGTTCCGCCGACCACACTGTGTCAAATCCACATTCCTCGGTCAGAACCGCCAGTTCCATTTCTTTCTTCACCATGTCGGCATCGGCAAGGCCTTCATGGGCATTCTGGAAAAGCATCAAATAACCAGATTTCATAAAAATTCTCCTGTATTCGAGGACACGCTCGCAGAGTCTGCGCTATCAATATGAGTCTTCATAGTATTGGCTCTCACCAAACACGGAGATCCAACGCACAGCATAAAAGACCTTTCGACTGAGGTCTACGTCTTTTAAATCGCGATTTTGCTAGTTTTATCCGCTTCATAATAGACACTTCTGCTTCAACTTCGACAAAATTGCACGTATTTCGGCTTTTGATGTATCTCCCTAATACAATCCCATAAACTGCAGGTGGCGAGTGCGAGTTACCTCTTCTGGCTCGTCATTATTGCTAGTTTGTAGTCTCCCGACAGGCTATAAAGCTTACCCCTTGCATTTCCATCACTACCTCGCCATTTTGATTCAATAATTCAGTAAGATTTTTCATGATTCCGCGGTCAGGTTTAGATTTCGATTGGCGCATCTCCAAGATCGTGACCCGTATCGATAATTCATCGCCACCACGTACAGGGATCGGCCACCGCAATCGGTCAACCCCAGGGGAGCCCATGCCGGCAGTGCTAGAAATAAAATTATCCGCCAATAGCCTCATCATAATGGAACAAGTATGCCAACCACTTGCAATGATGCCGCCATAGATCGTTTGTTTCGCTCGCTTCGGATTAATGTGAAAAGGCTGCGGATCAAAACGCGTAGCAAAGTCGATAATCTCAGCCTCGGAAATCGTCACTGATCCAAATTCATAAACGCCACCCAATTCATAGTCCTCGAAAAACCGTTCGTGGGTTGCTTTGGAGAAAGTAGCTAATGTCATAACAAAATTTCCAAACTAACGACTAGGGGACGATACCCTCGATAGTTACCTGATCTCCTAAGGAGTTTTAGTTTTTATTAATCGTTCAAGCTCAGCAAATGGATTGTATGTACCAACATTTCTTACTGATTTAGATCCAGGCTCTGCAACCCCACAGCTAGCCTCCACCAACCGTTGATGTTCATTATCGTGACAGTACAGACACAATAATTCCCAATTACGCCCGTCCTCGGGGTTGTTGTCATGGTTATGGTCCCGATGGTGAACGGTCAATTGGTGAAGGTTCTCTCTTGTGAATTCTCGCGAACAACGACCGCAAATCCAAGGATACATCTTAAGCGACTTCTCCCGATAGCCACTTTCACGGCACTCGCGGTTTCGTCGCGCCTCTGCGATGACCCGGTCCAGCGCGATGGAGCTTTTTATCTTGCGACTACGAGGCATATCATTACCCGAAGTTTTCCTCTGGGGCCGCAATCTTATTGCTATTAGCCTAAGCTTGGAATACCTCAATAAAATACTGGAAAAATCTGCGCCCGAGTGGCGGTTCCCAAAGCAAAATTGCAGTATTCTCTAGTTTTTACGCAGTATGGACTAACAATTAATGTCTAAATATAACTATGACCTTTTCGTGGTCGGTGCAGGTTCCGGTGGCGTACGCGCCGCCCGCATGTCAGCCGGACTTGGCGCACGTGTTGCCGTTGCCGAAGATCGTTATATGGGAGGGACTTGCGTGAACGTCGGTTGTATTCCGAAGAAGCTGTTGCTCTATGCGTCGCAGTTCCAGGACGAATTCAAGGACGCGACCGGGTTTGGCTGGACGGTTAAATCCGAAGCGTTTGACTGGAGCAAACTTATCACGAATAAGAATCGTGAAATTAAGCGACTAAATAGCGTTTACGAAAACTTGCTTGAAAGTGCCGGGGCTCACATTTACAACGGCCGTGCTGAGCTGACGGGTCCACATACAGTCTCGGTGGATGGCAAAAACTTTTCCACCGAACGGATCCTTGTTGCAGTAGGTGGATGGCCCCACATTCCAGATGTGCCTGGCAGAGAGTACGCGATTACTTCCAACGAGGCATTCTTCCTCAATCAATTGCCGAAACGAGTTGTACTTGTTGGGGGCGGATATATCGCGGTTGAATTCGCCGGGATTTTCAATGGTCTAGGCAGTAATGTCACACAGATCTATCGGGGGCCGGTTTTTCTGCGCGGGTTCGATGATGATGCTCGCAGTTTTCTTGCACAAGAGATGCTTAAGAAAGGAGTAGATCTGCGTTTCAACATGGATGTGTCCGCAATAACGAAAAGTTCGGAAGAATTGACTGTTGCATTGAGCGACGGTACGTCGATCAATTGTGACGCCGTAATGTACGCGACTGGGCGCAAACCCCTAACTGCGAATTTGGGCTTAGAAGCGTGTGGTGTCACATTAGGTAAAAACGGCGCGATCGTCGTCAATGATCGATATCAAACTAATATCGAATCAATTTACGCCATTGGCGATGTTACAGATCGGATTAATTTAACACCGGTCGCGCTCGCGGAAGGAATGTCTCTCGCCTGGGACCTATTCTCGGCAGACGAAAAGATAGTCGATTACGAATATGTTCCGGCCGCTGTCTTTAGCCAACCGAATTTGGGGACAGTGGGTTACACCGAAACTCGGGCACGTGAGAAATTTGGCTCCGTAACAATTTATAAATCAACATTCACCGCTCTGAAGCATACGCTATCCGGCAACGATGAGAAGACACTAATGAAGCTAATTGTGGACGACGCTAGTGACCGAGTAGTCGGAGTCCATATGGTTGGGCCGGATGCTGGCGAGACAATCCAAGGTGTCGCTATTGCGTTGAAATCTGGCGCAACTAAGTCGAATTTTGATCGTACGATAGGTATCCACCCCACCGCAGCTGAGGAACTAGTCACTATGCGCGACCCTGTCACCTGAGCTAAGGATATGGCAATTTTAATGCCTGGTTGTGTCGACTCTGTTTCGCAAACTCTGTCATTGTTGGACACAATCGTTTTTTAGTTTTAGTAGGATGGCTATCCGATCTCGCGTATAACGGGAAGCCATATCTACTCAAGGTTTCAGTTTGGAGATTTGCCGATTGATTACATGGCGAAAACGCATAGTCAATAAAATACCAGCAACCCATAGACAACAACACAAGCCCACCCAAACACCGGGCGCGCCATAATCAAAATGAACGCCTAGGGTATACGCGATGCTAAACCCTACGCACCAGTATACAAACGCATTAATACCAAGTGGAATCCGTGTATCCTTTAGTCCCCGCAACGCACCAGCCGCGGTAACTTGCATACCGTCACCGAGTTGCATCAACGCAGCGATCATTAACAACGAGGCAGCGAGCGCCACAACCGCATCATCTGTCGAATAAAGCCTCGCAATATCAGTCCCGAAGGCTACAGTACAAGCTGCACTTGCACACATAATTACAAGGCACATTGTTATTCCAACATATGCAATCCGTCGTGCATTCTCCGGCTCTTTTCGACCGATTGCCTGACCGACAATCGACGTAGTTGCCA